>JAZQDA010000058.1:0-21341 GCA_045546535.1 Clostridia bacterium
GTTTGAAAATCTTCTTTCATCCGGACTATACCGTCGGTTTCGGAATTGCACCGAATCAGCATTTTACAAATGCTCGCGGACTATACCGCCGGTGAGGAATTACACCTCGCCCTGAAGACAAAAAACAGTGAAGAGTGAAGAGTTATGGTTAAAAATCGCTTTGCGATTTTCTTTTATTTTAAACAGGTAATCCCTATCACTTTAATAAACTTCACTACTTAAATTTTATTATATTAATTATATTAGCACGTTGTTACTAATTTGTCAATTAAAAACTCAGGTCGAAAAGAACAGGTTTGCCTTCAGAAAAGGACTTTTTGACATCAATAATTCTTTGGTTTAAAGAGCCTTTAAAACGAAGATTAAGTTCTGTGTTATCCTTTTCAAACTTTCCGTCCACTAAAACATCGCAAAGTTCAAGTAGTTTTCGTTTTTCTTTATCAAAAACAATATTTTCATATGTATAGCCTGAATATATCCATATAGTTTTTGATGTGTTTTCTTTTATGGCTTTTGCAAGATAATAAAGGGCATCTGACTGCTCGAAAGGTTCTCCGCCTGAGAAAGTCACATTAGTCATTGAACTCTCTGTCAGAGCATCATAAACATCGCCCAGTGTTGCTGCCTCTCCCGCTTCGTAGTCCCATGTTTCCATATTATGACATTCATCGCAGTGGTGCGGACAGCCTGATACAAAGAGTACATCGCGAAACCCTGTACCGTCAACGGAAGATGAACGAAGAATGTTCATCATTTGTAATTTAATATTTCTCCAATCAGATGTCATGAGTAACCCTGTCTTTCAATTCTGCTTTTTTAGCATAATTCCAGTTATTTACACTGCCTACGAGATATCCTGTAATTCTCTGGATAACATCAATATTTTCACTGCCGCATCTTGGGCATTTTTCAATATCTTTTTCTGCGTTTTCAAATCCGCAGTCAAGACATCTGTTACGGGTATGGTTAACAGAGCCGTAACCGATGTTATATTTATCCATAAGGTCAACTGTCTGCATTACACACTCGGGGTTATGAGTTGCGTCGCCGTCGAGTTCAACATAGAAGATATGTCCGCCACGCTCTAAGTCATGGTAAGGTGCTTCAATACGCGCTTTATGTTCAACAGAGCATTTATACCACACAGGAATATGGGAACTGTTGGTGTAGTAATCTTTATCGGTTATATCTTTAATCATACCAAACTGTTCGCGGTCTTTTTTCGTAAACTTTCCGCTCAAGCCTTCGGCTGGAGTTGCAAGAAGACTATAGTTAAGATTACGATCGTTGGAAATATCATTGATCCTATCTCGCATATGTGTGATGATTTTTATGCCAAGTTCCTGAGCCTCTTCGCTTTCGCCGTGGTGTTTGCCCGTGAGAGCAATAAGAGTTTCAGCAAGTCCTATAAAGCCTATGCCGAGAGTACCTGTTTTCAAAAGATTTTTAACAGGTTCGTCATACGCAATAGAATCTGAATTTTCCCACATTCCTGACATAAGCATGGGGAACTGTTTTTTAAGTGCAGTTCTCTGGAAACAGTAACGGTCGTAAAGTTGGGTTGCGGCAACATCTATGCATTTATCGAGATTTCTGAAAAATGTGCTTAATTTTTCGTCATAATCAGAAATATTCATACACTCTAAAGCAAGTTTAACGATATTTACTGTAGTGAAAGAAAGGTTGCCTCTGCCGATTGATGTTTTTTCGCCATGACGGTTTTCAAAAACTCTTGTACGGCAACCCATTGTTGCAGTTTCGTAAATAAAACGCTTAGGGTCATCAGGGGTCCATTTTTCGTGCTGGTTATATGTTGCATCAAGATTTAAGAAATTAGGGAAAAATCTTTTTGCAGTAACCTTACAGGCTAGTCTATAGAGGTCATAGTTTTTATCTTCGGGAAGATAACTTACACCGCGTTTTTTCTTCCAAATCTGAATGGGGAAAATAGGTGTTTCGCCGTTACCTACTCCGCGGTATGTGGAATTTAAGATTTCACGTATTACACATCTGCCCTCGGCTGATGTGTCGGTACCATAGTTAATAGATGAAAATACAACCTGATTTCCTCCGCGGGAATGGATTGTATTCATATTGTGAATAAATGACTCCATAGCCTGATGAACACGGTTTACAGTCATATTCATTGCATGTTGAACAGACCTTTCATCGCCAGATAAACCGTCGAGTTCTTTGGAGAGGTAGTCATCAAACTCTTTTTGTTTATAGGAAGAAAGGTCGCATCCTTGCAGTTTTTCAATTTTTTCAAGTTCTTCTATAAAAGTGTAGCGTACAAAGGGGGCAAGATAGAAATCAAAAGCAGGAATTGCCTGACCGCCGTGCATTTCATTCTGGATAGATTCCATAGAAATACAAGCGATTATTGCAGCAGTTTCTATTCTCTTTGCTGGGCGTGATGAACTGTGTCCCGAATGAAAACCACCTGATAAGATATGGTCAAGAGGGTGCTGAATACAGGTAAGCGATTTTGTCGGATAGTAGTCTGCATCGTGAATATGAATGTAGTTACTTTTTACATAGTCTTTTGCGGTGTCAGAGAGAAGCATATCAATAACAAAGGGTGTTGAACTTTCACTTGCAAACTTCATCATCATACCTGCAGGGGTGTCGGTATTCATATTTGCGTTTTCTTTGGTAACTTCGTTTGCAATAGTATTTACAATACCCATATATGTATCATATGTTTTTCTGCCACGGGCAACATTTCTCTTTTCACGATAGAGAATATATGCCTTTGCAACATTTTTATACTGTGATTTCATAAGTTCGATTTCAACAAGGTTCTGAATTTCCTCTACCGAAACCACTTCATTTTCGAGATTATGAATTTTATCTGCTATTTTTTCGGCAAACTCAAGGTCATTTACAAACTCATGATTCATCGCTTTTAAAACGGCATTTACTATTTTTTCTTTATTAAAATTTTCAATTCTGCCGTCTCTTTTTCTGATAGTGCTTACCATATTTACTCCTCCTAACAAACACAAGATATTGTGTCCTACATTATATTTAACCATATATAGTGTGATTTGTCAATAGGTTTCGAAAGTTAATTCACAAAAAATCACCCGCTTTTGCGGGTGATTTTTTAAAAAGTGATTGATGTTAGAATCAGTCATTTAAAATAACATCTTTTTTATCAAGATATCTTTCATATGCTGCCTGACGGATTTCAACCTGGCGTTTGAAGCCTAATTCCCAATATTTAGCAACTGCTTCATCATATGTATCGATTGATTTTTTACCAAGAATGATATCGAGAAGTTCAACTTCGAAAGGTGCCTGACAAATATCATCAAGGTCAGATGATTCTGATTTTTCTTCCGCTGTGAGAGAAATGTTGGGAAGTACATTTTTTACTGCTTCTTCTGCACCAAGGTTCCATGTTTTAACAGCATCTTTCTGACACTGAATCTGGTAGTAGTTAAGAACATAGTCATTGTGCTGGTTGAAACCGGGGTGGTTTGCAGGGAGACCATAGTGATACATTGAGTAGTTGAGTGAGGGGAAGCCTGCTGCTTCGTAGTCAAGAACTTTGTCGGTGTAGATGTAGTGCTTTTCACCGTCAATATATTCTACAGTATATGTGTCTCCTTCTTTACCGAAGAGTTGCATCGGAATACCTTCTTCGCTGTAGATGAAGTCGCACCAGCCGATTGCTTTTTCGTAGTTACCGCACTGTGTGGTAATTGCGATAGCAACTGTTGTTGCATCATTACATGTCTGCTGGAATCTTGCAGGTTTACCTTTTTCAGGTGAAGGATAAGGACATGCTACGAGTTGGAATCCAGGAATTGCTTTTTCGCCTGCAGGCTGAATTGTACCGATACCTGAACCGACGAAACCTTGTGTTACAAGTGATGTGCCATTAGTCATATAAGCCTGAATTTTAGCCTGATCGTTTGTAACGAAACCAAGGTCAACATATCCTTTTTTAGCCCATTCTGCTACTTTGGCGATATATTCTTTGTAGCCTTTCTGTTTGGGTCCCCAAACAACTTCATCGCCTTCGAGGTAGTATGCTTTACCTACATCAAAACCTGTGTTAAAGTCGTGCTGTTCAGCGTATTTGTATGAGAAGAGAATTGAACCGCCTGTGATGGGTTTTTCTATGCCGTTTGCTTTAGCAATTGCTAAAACTTCATCCCATTCATCGATTGTTTCAGGAACTTCACAGCCCCATTTTTCGAGAAGGTCGCCTCTTGCATAGAGACCGCAGAAACCTTCTGTATCACCGAGGTTAAGTACGTTAAATCCATAGTAATAACCTTTATCGGTTGAAGCCTGAAGTGCGGTTGAATAATCTCTCTTTTTACCTTCTTCACCTTCCAACCAATTGTAGTAGTTGGGAGCGTATTCTTCAAGGTAATCATTGAGAGCAATGATTACACCGTCTTCAATTGCCAGTTCAGGACCGCCTGAATAGAGTGACCATGTGTACTCAATCATATCAGGAAGATCTGATGAAGAAATCATTGTAACAAATGCTTCTGTACCCTGTGAACCTTTAACGGGGTGGATAAAGTCGATGTGAATACCTGTTCTTTTTTCCATTTCCTGATAGAAGAGCATATCCGCATAACTTTCAAGAGTAGCAGATGACGCGCCGTCCATAGAGCACCAGTAAGTGAAACTTGAACCGTCTGTGAGAACACGTTCTGTTTTGTTGCCGCCACAACCCGCGAACGCACCGATGAGAAGTGCTATGCAAGAGATGAGCGCAACAATTTTGCTAACTTTTTTCATTGTCTGTTACCTCCATAATTTTTATATAATATGATGAGGGGATTACGCACCCTGCATCTTATTATCTGAAATTATCCTTTGATAGCACCTATCATAACACCTTTTACAAAGTATTTCTGAATGAAAGGATACACCAAAAGAATCGGAACTGTTGCAACAAGGATAGTTGCAAATTTAAGGTTTTCCGCCATTGCCATCGCATCGGTTGCTGCTTCGGTAGAAGTATTTGCATCTTCAAGAAGAAGTGCACGGAGTGCAAGTTGAAGCGGAATTTTATCTCTGTCTGTTATGTAGAGAAGAGCGTTGAACCAACTGTTCCAGTGAGCAACACCATAGAAGAGAACCATAACTGCCATTACGGCTTTTGAAAGAGGAATGAAAATATGCCAGAGAACATGCATATCATTACCGCCGTCAACCTTTACTGATTCTTCAAGTCCTGCAGGAATACCCTGAAAGTTTGTTCTCATAACTATCATATTATATACACTGATAAGACCGGGAAGGATAAGTGCGAGAAGTGAGTTACGAAGACCGAGAACCTGAGTGTATACAAGGTATGTAGGAATCATACCGCCGCTGAAATACATAGTGATGAGCATCATCCATGTAAGAAAGTTACGAATTGCGAAGTTTCTTCTTGTAAGAAGGAATGCTGCAATTGTTGTGAATATTAGGTTTAAAACTGTTCCTACAACAACGACAAAAATAGTTACTTTATAACTGCTTAAAATAAGGGGGTCAACAAGAACTTTTTTATATGCATCAATCGAGAAACCTTTTGGCCAAAGCATAAGTGATGCTGTGTTACCTACTATATCTTTTGATAATGAACAAGTTATACAATACCAAAACGGATAGAGACAAACGAAAATCATAAGTGCCATAAATAATATGTTGAAAACATTGAAGACTTTTTCTCCAATGCTTGGTTTAACTACCATCATTATGTTATCCTCCTTCGATTAGAACAAGCCACTGTCGGTGACTTTCTTTGAAATTGTATTGGTAATAAGTAAGAATAAAATGTTAACAATGTTTGTCATAAGACCAACCGCTGAGGAGAATGACAGGTCATTACCTGCACCAATACCTTTTTCATATACATATACGGTAATTACCCTTGAAATTTCTTTTGTAAATGCATTCTGAAGAAGAAGGATTTTTTCATAGCTTACGGAAAGTACCGAACCCATTCTCATGATAAAGAGAATAACAATTGTTGACATAATTCCGGGAAGTGTGATGTGAATGGTCTGTTTCCATTTACCTGCACCGTCAATAACTGCGGCTTCGTAAAGTTCCTGGTCGATTGAACTGAGTGCAGAAATATAAATAATACTTGACCAGCCAAGACCCTGCCAGATACCCTGACCAATGAATATGGTACGGAACTTGCTTGGGTCAATCATATGGTTAACTCTCTGACCGCCGAAGAGAGAAAAGAATGCTGTCAGCACACCGTCTTCAGCAAGGAAACGAACTACCATCGAACAGATAACAACCGCTGAAATAAAGTGCGGAAGATATGTAATGGTCTGAATTGTCTTTTTGTACTTCATATTTTTGATTTCATTGAGCATCAAAGCAAAAATAATAGGTGCGGGGAAAGTAAAGATAATATCATATATACTGATAAGCACCGTGTTTTTGAGAACAGGCCAGAAAAGCGGTGATGTTAGAAACTTGTGGAAGTTTCCAAAACCGTGCATACTTGCCCAGGGGCTTCCAAATACACCTTTTGCCAAAGAATATTTCTGGAATGATATTACTATGCCGAACATGGGTAAATAACAGAACAGCACAAAGTAAATAATGATTGGCACCGCCATAAGATATAGAACTGCATTATGCCTTAGTTCATAACCTATGCGAGAGCCGAGACTGAGTTTTTGTTTTGAATTGATAGTTTGTTCTTTCACTGTAACGCCCTCCAAATTGTAATGTGTATGCTATATAATATGAATTCATATATTGAAACATATTACATTTTGTGACATTTTTTGCACTCAATTGGCAAAAAGATAACATCACAAATAAATACTCCTATATTATATATGAATTTCTCACAAAAATCTATAGACAAAACGATATATTAGTGGTATAATACGATATAACAATCAAATTTTTTGGGGTGTTTTACATATGGCAGTAAAATCTTTTGTGAATTTTTCACTTATTGCATCAGGAAAGTTCTATCTTGATGCTATTTCTGTAAACCACAGCATCATTACTCCGCCCAATACATATATAAGATATGCCAACGAACATATTTATGACAGATTTGTATGTATTGTTTCAGGAAAATGCAGATTTGACATTTTTAATGACAACCCTATCAATGCATCTGCAGGTGATGTTATTTATATTCCATATAATATTGCCTACAGAACTGAATGGGCAGACGGCGAAAAAGGCGAGGTATATTCATTCAATTATTCTATGAAAGATTTCTCAGGTCATCAGATAACAATTTGTCCTGAAATACAGAAGTTTGACTCGTGCGACCTCGGTCTGACGCGCGGACTGTTTAAAGACGCACATCAGGTTTTTGCCAAGGAAGATTTCGGTTTTGAACTAAAATGCAAATACTTACTGCTGAAACTCTTTCATACAATAACATCTACGGAGAATAAATCTGAACGAAGCAAAATTAAAAAGGCGATACATTACATAAACACAAACTTTACTGATGATATTTCTATAGACGAACTTGCAAAAATGTGCAATCTGGGCGAGTGTATGTTCAGAAGAAGTTTTAAACTTGAAACAGGCGAATCACCCTTAAAATACAGAAACAGGCTCAGGATTGAAAAAGCATACGAACTTTTAGTGTCAGAGGGTGCATCTGTAACAAAGGCTATGGAACTTACCGGGTTTTACGATGCATCTTATTTTAACAAGACTTTTAAGGCACATATAGGTAAAAGTCCATCGGAGATAAAAAGAAAGGTAACTACATAAAAATTCTAAAAAACAAGTCGCAGTGAAAACAGATAACGAACCTACGACTTTGCTTAGCAAACCTCCCCTTTACACAAGCGAGGCTTTTTATTCAGTTTTATCACAAAAAAAAGACTGTGAAAATTTAATTTTCACAGTCTTTTAATTATTCTTTCCATTTAAAACTTCCCGAGAGAAGTGTTACTTTTTCGCCCGTAACGGTAAGCATTCCGCCGTCGGTCTGCCCTATTCTCTCTGTTTCATCTGCAAGGATTACCTTACACTCGCATTTTTTAACAGAGGTTACAAAAGGAATGTGCCCTGCCATTACTGCAAGGTCGCCGTTTGCACCGCGAAGCGACAAAAACGTGACATCTCCACTGAAAACTGTTCCGTCAGGCGAGGTTATTACGAGAGTGTATGTGTTCATATTTATGCCCTCTTCGCCTTTTCAACTGCTTCATCAATTGTGCCGACAAAAAGGAATGCAGATTCGGGGATATCGTCGTGTTTACCCTCGATAATTTCTTTAAATCCGCGTATGGTTTCTGAAAGCGGAACATATGTTCCCACGATACCTGTGAATTTTTCAGACACGTGGAAAGGTTGTGAGAGGAAACGCTGAATTTTTCTCGCTCTCTGAACAAGGAGTTTGTCTTCATCGGAGAGTTCGTCCATACCCATAATAGCGATTATATCCATAAGTTCCTGATATCTCTGCAAGATTCTCTGAACATCACGGGCAACAGTATAATGCTCCTCGCCTAAAATTTCAGGTGAAAGAATACGGCTTGTTGATTCAAGCGGGTCTACAGCAGGATATATACCTTGTGATGCTATGCTTCTTGAAAGAACTGTCGTAGCATCAAGGTGGGCAAAAGTTGTTGCAGGAGCAGGGTCTGTAAGGTCATCGGCAGGTACATAAACTGCCTGAATTGATGTGATTGAACCCTTTTTGGTCGATGTGATTCTCTCCTGAAGTGTACCCATTTCATTTGCAAGTGTAGGCTGATAACCAACTGCTGACGGCATACGGCCGAGAAGTGCGGAAACTTCTGAACCCGCCTGTGTGAAACGGAAAATGTTATCTATGAATAAAAGTACGTCCTGATTTTCTTCGTCACGGAAATATTCTGCCATTGTAAGACCTGAAAGCGCAACTCTCATTCTTGCACCGGGGGGTTCATTCATCTGGCCGTAGACAAGGGTGGTGTTTGAAATAACTCCTGATTCTTTCATTTCATTATAAAGGTCGTTACCCTCTCTTGTACGCTCACCTACACCGGTAAATACTGAAAGTCCGCCGTGCTGTTTGGCTATGTTATTTATAAGTTCCATAATAATAACTGTTTTACCGACACCTGCACCGCCGAAAAGACCGATTTTACCACCCTTTGAATACGGGCAGATGAGGTCAATTACCTTGATGCCTGTTTCTAAAATTTCAGTTGATGTGGCAAGTTCGGAATATTCAGGGGCAGAGCGGTGAATGTTCCATTTCTGCTCGGTTTCGGGCGCGGGGATATTATCAACAACATCACCCAACACATTGAAAATTCTGCCAAGTGTTTCTCTGCCGACAGGAACAGTTATTGCACTGCCTGTATCAGTTACGGGTGTTCCCCTTTTTAAACCATCAGTTGATGCCATAGCGATGCATCTTACAGTGTTATCGCCGATGTGCTGACTGACTTCTACAGTAAGAGTTTTTTCGCCGTTTGGCATTGTGAGTGCATTATATATGGCAGGAAGACTGCCCTCTTCAAAACGGACATCGACTACAGGTCCCATTACCTGTGAAACGGTGCCTTTTAAAGTTTCTGACATTTTTGTACCTCCTTGGTCTGAAATCTGAAATTTTATGCGTCGCTTCCTGCGACAATTTCTGTGATTTCCTGAGTGATTGCGCCCTGTCTTGCGCGATTATAACTGAGTTGCAGACTATCTAGCATTGTCTGTGCGTTTTTGCCTGCAGAATCCATAGCAAATCTTCTTGCTGCAACTTCTGAGGCAAAACTTTCACGTACAGATGCAACTATTGCTGACGCTATATATTCGTTTACTACCGAATTTAAAACCGTTATTTCATCGGGCTCAAACATAATACTTTCAGATACTGCATCTTCGTTTTTCTCAAGCGGAAGAATCCACTCGATATGAGGCTCCTGCGACATCATTGATACATATTTAGTTGATATGATGCCGATTCTGTCATACTTTCCGTCTGCGAACTGTTTGCAAAGTTTTTCGGAAAGTGAAATTGCATCGGAATACGTAAATGTTTCCGCCTGAATCTGCTCTTTGCCGAAGCGATCACAGGCGCGTTTGCCGATTGGAATTACTGTATCGGGATTATAGTTTTTTAAGAATCTGAAAATATTGGCATTATAACCCCCTGCAAGTCCCCTATCACCCGCTATTACAATAAGGCAGATTTTATCTTCTTCGCCTTTTCTCATATAGGGTGATTTTCTGCATTCAGGAGATTTTGTGAGCATATTTACAACATCTTTAAAATCGCGGCGGTACTGGTTGCTTTTATTCATATTATCTGTTGCACGTCTGATTTTTGAAGATGCAACAAGTCCCATCGCTTTGGTGAGATGCAGTGTTGAGTCAACACTTTTTATACGGCTTCTGAGTTTTTTGATATCAGCACCCATTCATATCACCTCTGCATTTTGTCAAGCGCTTCGCGCAGCATTTCAAAATCGGATTCTTCTGCAAAGCCCTCTTCGAATCGCGTAAGAAGTTTGGAATATTCATTTTCAAGTCTTTCATAAAGTGTCTGTTCGTACTGGGCTACTTTTTTAGGTTCTACATTATTAAGATAGCCGTTTATGGCAGCATAAATAATTGCAACCTGACAGCCTACTCTTACGGGAGAGTTACGTCCCTGCTTTAAGACCTCAACTATTCTTTCACCGAGTGCAAGACGTGCTTTTGTATCGGCGTCAAGGTCACTTCCGAACTGTGCAAAAGACTGAAGTTCTCTGTACTGCGAATATAAAAGTTTTAATTCGCCCGAAACCTTTTTCATAGCCTTTAACTGCGCAGAACCGCCAACACGGCTTACTGAAATACCCGGGTTTATAGCAGGCATTACACCTGCGTGGAAAAGTTCGGTTTCAAGGAAAATCTGACCGTCTGTAATCGAAATTACATTCGTGGGGATATAGGCAGATACGTCGCCTGCCTGTGTTTCAATTATAGGAAGTGCAGTTATTGAACCGCCACCGTATTCTTTTGAAACACACGCTGCGCGTTCCAGGAGACGAGAGTGAAGATAGAATACATCTCCGGGGTATGCTTCACGTCCGGGCGGACGGCGGATAAGAAGAGAGAGTGCGCGGTATGCAACTGCGTGTTTGGAAAGGTCATCATATATAATGAGGACATCTTTTCCCTGCTCTCTGAAATATTCTGCCATGGCACAGCCTGAATAAGGCGCTACAAACTGAAGAGGAGCCGATTCAGATGCCGAAGCAGAAACTATTATTGTATAGTGCATTGCACCCATTTTTGAAAGTTCATTTGCAAGTTGAACAACAGATGAGTTTTTCTGACCGATTGCAACATAGATACAGATAACATCGGTGTTTTTCTGATTGATTATGGTATCTATTGCAATTTCGGTTTTACCAGTCTGTCTGTCGCCTATTATAAGTTCCCTTTGACCTCTGCCGATGGGAATCATACTGTCTATGGCTTTTATGCCTGTCTGAAGAGGCACGTTTACGCTCTGTCTTTCAATAATTCCGGGAGCGTCGGATTCTATCGGGCGCTCTTCTTTTGTGTCTATCGGGCCTTTGCCGTCTATGGGATTACCGAGAGCGTCTACAACTCTACCGAGAAGTGCTTCGCCTACGGGAACTGATACTACTCGTCCTGTACGCTTTACGCTTGAACCTTCTCTTATATTATTATTATCTGAAAGAAGGGCAACTGACACAGTTTCATCTTCTAGATTTTGTGCCATACCAAAACTACCGTCCTCAAATTCGACAAGTTCACTTGCCATACATTCTCTGAGTCCGTATACTCTGGCAATACCGTCGCCGACCAGTACAACTGTACCTGTCTCGCGCATTTCAACGCGTGATTTATAGTTTTTAATCTGCTCCTTTATTATGGAACTTATCTGTTCAGGTTTTGTACTCATCTTCTAATCACATCCTTTATATCGCTAAGACTTTGACGAAGACTTGCGTCTATTACTTTTCCGTCTGTTTCAATAATAATTCCGCCAATAAGTGATGGGTCGGTTTTTTCTTCCATAATCACTGTATGGCCTGTTATATTTTCTAACTTTTTCAAAAGGGCTTCTCTTTGTGCGGGGGTAAGTTCTACCGCACTTGTAACCGTTGCAGAAGAAATACTGCCAGATTCCCTTACCATTTCGTTATATCCATCTGTACATTCGTCAAATATATCGACAAGTCTTTTCTCTGATAAAAGTTTAAGAAGCGAAACTGCATATTCGTTCTGATTTGAGAAAGCAGTATCTATAATACTTAAACGCTCATTCAGAGAAACCGCCGGAGATGAAAGAAGCCTTGCAAAATCAGGATTTTCACAAAACACTTCTTTCATAAAGGTGAGCGAATCTGAAATTTCGGTTTTCATATTTTCTTCAATGGCAAGTGAAAAGAGAGCCTGAGAATATTCTCTACCTGTCTGTGTCATCGTTATCACCTATTTTTTCAATAACGGAATCAATGATATCCTTATGGTCATCTATATTGATTTCACGAGAAAGCATTTTTTCAGCGAGAGAGTGCGATACCTCAACGATTTCATTCTTGATGCCTTCTTCGGCTTTTTTGAGTTCAAGTTTAGCCTCGGTCTGTGCATCAAGAATTATTCCGTCCGCTCTTTCTTTAGCCTCTTCAATAATTCTTTCACTACGCCATTTTGCTGTGTCTGAGGCTTTTTTAATTATGTCATCAGCCTCAGAGTCTGCACTTTCAAGTTTTTCTTTCCAATATGTTTCATCGCGGAGAGCGTTTGCTTTCGCCTCGTCGGCACTTTTAATTCTCTCATCAATATCCGCCTGTCTTTTATCAAGCATTTTTAAAACAGGTTTATACAGAAAAAATTTAATAATCAAAAACAGCAGAACGAGGTTTAACAATGAAACTATAATCTGCCACAGATTGACAGATATTACGTCCAATGATTGCATTTGATTTCACTCCATTAGCCTATTGTATTCATAAGAATGTCTATGAATGTGTTGGGTGCAACAAAAATAAGAAGAATTGCAATAACTAAGGCATAAAGACCTGTTGTTTCAGCAATAGCACAACCCATAAGCATTGTTGTGGTTACATCGCCTTTACATTCAGGCTGACGGCCTATTGCTTCACATGCTTTTGCAACAGCGTTACCTTCACCTATACCAGGGCCTATACCTGCAATCATTGCAGTACCTGCACCAAGAGCACAACATCCTAAAATAATAGCAACTGCGATTTCTAACATATCAATTACCTCCAACTAAATTTTTATTTTTTTCTTTTTTTGATTTGCGTTTCATATATTCATCAAACGAAAAACCGTTTGAAATATAGAGCATAGTAAGCATTGCAAAAATATATGCCTGCAGCAGTCCGCTGAATACATCAAAATATATTGTAAGTATTGCAGGAAGTCCTATTTGCAAAAACGGAATATCGGCAAGAAATGACGGCAAAAACGAAAAGAGCATTGATGAAAGCCCCTGAAGTGCAGTACCGACAAGAACTGATATTACTGAGCCTGATAATACGTTTCCGTAATGACGGAATGCCATTGATATAGGCGTTGCAATTTCACTTATTACATTTAAAGGTGTTAAAAGTATCGGGTCTGATAATGATTTTACATAATAACCGACACCGCATTTTAATTTATAATAAGTTATCAATACAAATACAAGGATAGCCCATCCGCCTACTATGTTGACATCTGATGTCGGCGGGAAAAGTCCGAACAGTGCGTACAGGCTCGAAAGTGCAGAAAGTGCGAGTATTGCAGTTACAAACGGGGCAAAGCCTGAAAAATATTTGCCCATATTGGAATCTGTAATATTCTGGACTTTTTCAACTATGAACTCTGCTATAAGGTGTCTTTTCAGCGTATATCCCTTATTCATTCCGTGAGTAAGATACAGACATAACCCAAAAATACATATCATTACAAACAAAGAATTTGTCTGAGATTCGGTTACAAGAAAATCCTGAACAGGCATTGGTATAGTAAAGAATATATCTGCACCCGCAATATCTATACCTTCAGACAATGGATTTGTAAGGATTTTGATTATGATTGCCACAAACACGGGCAAAACCATCATCAAAATATAGAGTACATCTACTGCTTTGAATAAGCAGTTATTTTTTTTCATTTCGTATCTGCCTCCTTTTCCTTAAAAAATAAAGGATGCAAAGCGATTGCAATACGGGGAAATATCACAGGAATTAAAGTTGCTAGTGTTGAAAACACAGGGAGTACCACACCTATTATCAAAAGTATGAAAATCATAAATGTGCGAAGAGTGTGGGAAGTTTTTAAAACTTTTTTCGCTTCTTTTTCATCTTTTACTACCGCTTTTTCAACGCCGATACCCATAAGATAGAAGTTGGCAACCATGGCAAATGCGCCGAGAAGATTACCAGTAACAACTGTATAATCCCAGTTTCCCGAAAAGAAAAAAGCAAGTTGCATCACAAAACTTAAGACCAGTACTACAAGGCTTATATAAATAGTTTCTTTTATGACGGGTTTACTTGCTTTTATCATATTTTATTTCGCTTCTTTCACCGTAATTATTATATCCGATTATATAAATTATAACAAATCGTTAAGACCGAGGAATTTTGCTGCGTTTATGTAGGTTATCTTATCATATACTTCTCTTGTAATAAGACCTCTGTTTTTCCAGTCTTCCAAAAGTCCTATCATTTCAACTTCCATATTAGGACCTACAAGGTCTGTGCCGAAGAAAGTTCTGTCCTGGAATTCTGTGAGGAAAGCCGAACCAAAATCTTCATCTCTTGAAAGCATCATATGCGGTGTGCAGTCAGAGAGTTCGCAATAAAGGTTAGGATATCTTCTCATAAGTTTTGGCATTACGCCCTCTTCTTTGATGGGACCAAGGTTCATATTTCCAACCTGTTCGCCCCTCGCTGTATAGAAATATGCCTTTTCAGCGATTGTTTCAAGTTTTGCAATTTCTCCCCAGAACCAAGGACCGTGGCCGAAAACTATAAGATTTGGAAAACTTATAAGTGTCATTTCAAGTTGGGGAAGACCGGGGTCATCATACACACCAAAGTCGACATCTCTCTGGAATGAACCGTCGAATGTAACAGACATTCCCACTTTTTCGGCGTGATAGAGAAGATTTTGAAGTTTTGGATCTGAAATATCCATTTTCGGCATTACTTCACCGATACCCCTGCAACCAAGGTCTTTGTAGTGCTGTAAGATTGGAGTAAAATCAGTATATGGGCTGTTTCCGCCTGAACGGAGGTCAATATTACAAAAAGGAATTATTCAGTCAGGATATTTTTCTGCCATTTCCAAAACATCTTCATTGGACTGAGCCATATAGTACTCAGGACTTACTATCGGTTGAACTACACCTTTTGCAATGCCGAGTTCGTCTCATCTTTTTATAAGTTGTTCGGGAGTGCAAAACGGTGGAGGAATAACCTGAGGATATCTGAATGCGTGTGCGTGAATATCAATTAACATATTAAATACTCTTTTTCTTCATTGTTTAATAAATAATAATAAATTATATCATATAGGGTTTAAAATATCAATACAAATTTGGATTTTTTAGAAAAAAGACACGGGATTTCCGTGTCTTTTAAATATTTTATTATTTTATTTCAGGAAGAGATGCGGCTGCAACAGACTGACCTACTCTTCTTGCTTTTTCATCGGGGATATGGAGTTTAACTTTCTTTGCAAGGTCGGGGAACTCGGCATTTATAACTTCGTTTGCTTTGTCAAGTATAATTGTACCGCCCTTACCGCTTGTTACTCTGCCCATAATAAGAACGTGTTTGATGTCATAAAACATTGAATAATATGCGATTGTATAGCCGAAATATACACCGATTGTTTCGTAGATATCCGCGGCTCTTTGGTCGCCATTTTCCATAAGTCCCTGAACAACTTTAAGTTTTTCAGCAGGTGAAAGGCTTTCTTCAAGTTCAATTCCTGCTTTGGGAGCAAGTTTGATTACTGCGTCCTGAGAAAAATATTTAACACCGCAGCCATAATCGCCACTCCACTCGTCAACCATAGCGCCTTTATTGAAATCTACGGGAACGAATGCAAGTTCGTTGAGCCAACCTGTGATGTTGCCGTCTTTATCAACATAACCTGCGGCTTCGCTTGTACCCATCGCAATACCCATAACATTGTTATCTTCAAGGCTCATAGCACCTGCAAGAGCAGTTACGTCGCCGTCATTTGCAACCTCAATCGGAACATCGCCGATTTCTTTTGCGATATCTATGTACATATTTTTAACTCTTTTTTCAAAATCTTCGTCGGAAACTTTTAAGAAAAGAGATGCAACCATAATTTTATTGTCAATATATACACCTGCAGAAGATACGCCGATAGCATCAACCCTTGGCATATGTGATGCGGCAGTTTTCATAGCGGTGAGTATTCCCTGATAGTGATATTCGGGGTCGGACTGAAGTTTGGGGAACCACACAACTTCTTCTGAATATACGGTTTCGCCGTCTACAACTGCAGAAACTTTTCTGTCACTTCCACCAGCATCAAAACCGATACGGCAACCGTCAAGATGACGCCCTACAGGTGATGATGTGTCATTTTCAGCGGGAGCCTGTTCTACTTTTTCAACGAATATTACCTCGAAAGGTTTTTCATATACCCTTGCCATAAAGTTAAAATCAAACTCTCTTGCACCGCCAACTCTGTAATCGTCGGCAATTCTTTTATATACATATTCAGAACCTGCGATATATACTTTAAAACCGCCTTTTGCCCAGAGAAGAGTTTTTATAATTCTTTCTGCAATCTGGTAGTTTTCTTCATCGTGGCCTGTGCCGTCTTTAAAAATATCGAGAGTGTAAACTGCTATAAGTCCTGCATTTCTTTCAACTGAAATTACAAGTTTCTGTGAATCTGCTTTTGCAACTGCTTCTTTGTAGTCATTGATGACTTTTGCCATAGGCATAAATTCAGGTTCAAGTTTTGCTATCATTGTCATTCTCCTTTATATCTGATTTCTCCGTTTAATATTGTATGACTTACTTTGAATTTTTCATCAGCAATTATGATATCTGCTCTTTTTCCGACTTCAAGTGAGCCGATTTCTTTATCTTCGCCAAGTGCTTTGGCAGGGTAAAGAGAAGCACAGTTAACCGCTTCGAAAATTTCAAGGTTTGTGTTTGAATAAAGGTTATACACGGCATCATTTAAATTGAGTACGCTACCTGCTATTGTACCGTCATCCATAAGGCATTTTATACCCTCTTTATGAACTCTTTGACCGCCAAGAGTGTAATCGCCGTCAGGCATACCACCTGCTCTTATACAGTCTGTTATAAGGCAGAGTTTGTCGCCTTTGAGTTTTGCCACAAGACCGAAAAGGCCTTTGTTTACATGGAAAGTATCAGCAATAAGTTCTGTGCTTACTCTGTCGTCAGAAAGGGCTGCACCTACAACGCCAGGACTTCTGTGAGAAAGGGCTGTCATAGCGTTAAAAAGGTGAGTGGTGTGTCGAACGCCTTGCTCAATACCTGCCACTGCCTCTTCATATGTTGCATCGGTATGACCCATAGAAACAAGAACTTTGCCGTCATTATATGTTTTTTCAATGCATTCCTTTGCACCGTCAACTTCGGGTGCAACAGAGAAAAGTTTAACAATATCTGAATGTTTATCTATAAAATCTGCGTCAGGTTTCAGGATATGTTCTTCTGCCTGAGCACCTTTTTTCTTAGGATTTATAAACGGCCCCTCACTATTTACTCCCAAAATTCTGGCGCCGTAATATTCAGATGAATTCTTCACTTCTCTTACAGAGTCGAATGCCTTTTCAATTTCCGCTTTGGAAACTGTCATAGTAGTCGGGCACCATGCAGTTACACCGTTTTTGATAATGCCCTCTGCCATAAGTTTTACGCCCGTCTCATCACCATCTGAAACATCAGCACCTAGATAACCGTGAATGTGCATATCTACAAGACCGGGAGAAACATATTTCCCTTTAGCATCGATAATTTCATAATCCGAGAGATTAACCTCTTTTAAATCTTTTATTTCTCTTATTTTTTCGTCAAAAATAATTGCCAGAGAATCAGATACACAGTCAGGTAAAATCACCTTTCCGTTTATAATGCATTTCATAATTATTTCTCCTTCCGACAAAAAAATCTCTGCATTTTGATTTTAACACAAAACGCAGAGAAACGCAACCAAATTTGACACTTTTTCTTCAAAAAATTTTAAAAATCAACAGTTCGCAACTAAACATTACATTTTTAAAGAATTTTATTCTTTTAAGGCTTAAAATATGCATTATTATAGCCTCGGAAGATTATTTAAGTTTGCACGGAACTGAGTAAGTTTATCTGATTTCTTTATTGCTTTCAAAATCTTTTTTTCGCCCTCGAAATTTGACGATATATAAAGCCATATTTCTTTGAGTTTATGAAGAGTGTATGTGTCTGAGCCGAGAAGAGGAATATATTTTTCAATAAGTCTGTCTGTAAAATTTAAAAGTTCTTCTGTAGAAAGGGGTTTCCCGCCTTTAATTTCTCTGAAAATTGCAGGGTTTGAAACCGCCCCTCTGCCTATCATAACAGAATTGAGATTTGGGTGGGTTTTTATAAGGTCGTCATAGTCTGAAACAGAGTTTATGTCTCCGTTATAGCATAGTTTTCCTTTATATGAACTGTAGGCATGTTCAAAGGTATCCATATCTGTATTTCCCTTATACATTTGCTCACGGGTACGAGGGTGAATTATAAGAAGAGACAGGGGAAACGAGGAGTAAATTTCAAGAAGGCGTCTGAATTCATCGGGTGACCAAAAACCGAGTCGGGTTTTTACGGAAATTTTAAAATCACAAGAGGAAAAAATACCGTCAAAAAAATTATAAAGTTCATCGGGGTATTTTAAAAACGCAGAGCCTCTCCCCTTTTTACACACTGTATTTGACGGACAGCCGAGATTGAAATTAACTTCTTTATATCCAAGAGGTCTTACCTTATCGCAGAATTTCATAAAAGAACTTGCGGTGTTTGATAGAACCTGAATTTTAAGGCTTGTACCTTCGTTTTTTTCAGGTACTATATCGCGTATTGTCTTAATCGAAAGTTTTTCGTTGTCTGTTGGGGTTATAAAAGGAGCGTAATACGCATCGGTGTGTCCGAAAATTTCTGCGTGTACAGTTCGGTATGTATAGGTTGTAATACCCTCTAATGGTGCAAAATAAAGTTCCATATTGCCTCCGCCAGTTTTACTTTAGTGATTTTAAATATTTCTTCTGTTCTTTTGTTATAATACGGCTTTCTATCGCTTTCTGAATAGTTTTATTAAAAATCCATTCGCCTAAAATTTCCCTGGTTATATAGCCACAAGTCTTTTCATATTGTTTTGAAAGCGCCGTCGCAAAATACCACGCTTTCATCATTTTATGGTAATACTCTTCTGATTTTGCCAAGATAACGAGATTATGATACTCCTCTTTAAAACCATCGCCAAGATAGTGTACCATAAGCATTTCAATGCCAAAACGCGATGTATAGGTATGAGGCGACGAAATCCATTTTTTAATATATGGCAAAAGTTTTTCGATATTATTTTTAAAACATTTTGGCCGTATTGAATCGCAAATTGCCCAATTATCCACAAACGGAAGGAAAAAATCAATTCTTTCTATGCATTCATCAAAATCTTTTATCATTGAAATAAGATATGCGTGAAGAAGATTTTCTTCGTGATATGTGTGAGGTAAACTGTCAAAATATTTACCCTGAAGATTTTCAGAAAACATTTTTTTGGCTATATTTTTAACTACAGGTGCACGGACTCCGATTATTTTTGTTTCATCTATATTGGGAATTAAAGAACTTTGAAACTTCTGATATTTTAAATCCCTGTTTGAGAAAAGTTGTTTTTGTATTTCTTTCATTTTTCACCTTAAATTAAAACTCCCAAATTTAATTTGGGAGTTTTACATTCAAATTATCTCTGAACTCTGCCTGAACCGTCTCCGCCAACCAAAGCGTCAACTTCTGCGCGGGTTACTATGTTCATATCCCCGGGGATTGTGTGCTTAAGAGCAGATGCTGCAACACCGAATTCAAGTGCAGATTTAAAATCTTTGCCATCGAGCATACCACAGATAACACCACCTGCAAAACTATCGCCACCGCCTACTCTATCTACGATAGGGCTTATGAGATACTCTCTTGAGTGGTAAAATTCTTTTGCGTCGCGTGAATATATACAAGCAGACCAACCATTATCAGATGCAGAATGTGAAACACGAAGAGATGAAATTACATATTCAAAATTGAACTTTTCAACCATATGCTCAAATATGCTCTTGTATCCTGCAAGTTCAAGTTCACCGCCGGTAACGTCGGTGTTGCCGGGTTTGAAACCGAGAACTTTTTCTGCATCTTCTTCGTTACCAATGCAAACATCAACATACTGCATAAGATTTGTCATTATACGCTGTGCTTTTTCGCTTGACCATAGTTTTTTTCTGAAGTTAAGGTCGCAACTTACCTTTATGCCTTTTTTCTTTGCCGCTTTAAGAGCATATTCTGTAAGTTCTGCAGCCTTGTCGGAAACTGCAGGAGTGATGCCTGTGAAGTGAAACCAGTCGCAGCCGTCAAATATTTTATCAAAATCAAAATCGGCGGGTTCTGCGGTAGAAATAGAAGAGTGTGCTCTGTCGTATACAACATTTGACGCTCTCATCGCAGCACCTGTTTCAAGGAAATATATGC
Organism: Clostridia bacterium; assembly: GCA_045546535.1. Lineage (GTDB taxonomy): Bacteria > Bacillota > Clostridia > UMGS1810 > UMGS1810 > RGIG1828. Next base: position 20,712 of record JAZQDA010000058.1, read on the forward strand.
CGAGTCGTTCTCCACCACGGGCAATATTTTGAGTTCCAACATTCATTTTTCTAAGTGCAGCAACTGCACATTCGCCGATTGGGTTAGCGGGAACTTTTGTGATAAACTCTGCATCGTGTCCATAGTTTGCAAGGGATACTGCAACATTTGCTTCACCGCCGCCATAACATACATCGAATTCATCTGCCTGAATAAATCTTTCATTATTTGGTGTTGAAAGGCGAAGCATTATCTCGCCCATCGTTACTATTTTAGCCATTTTATTTTCCTCCGTGGTTATTTATTTTGCTCTTGCTTTTTTGATATTTTCAACAAACTGTTTCGCAGTTTCTGTTATAAGTTCATAATTTCCTGTTTTAGCACCTGCGGTAAGTGCACCACCTGCGCCTACTGCAACAACACCTGCTTTTATCCATTCGCCGACATTGTTTACATCAACACCGCCTGTGGGCATAATGTTTGCCTGAGGGATTGGACCTTTTATTGCTTTAACCATTGAAGGTCCGAAAGCGTCACCAGGGAAAAGTTTAATGATATCACAACCGAGTTCAAGAGCCTTTACAACATCGTGAATTGTCATACAACCGGGCATACAGGGTATTGCGTATCTGTTACAGAGTTTAATAGTAT
>JAZQDA010000059.1:0-1838 GCA_045546535.1 Clostridia bacterium
ACATGGCTACGATCCGACTTATAAGAACGGTGACAAGGGCGACGAGTTCTTCTCTCTCGTCTATCGCAAGGCATTCCGCCGAGCACACTTCTATCCCGACTACATCATCGGTCTTAAAAACGGTGATGTGTGGGTAATCGAAGCCAAGGGCGGTATGACGGCAGATGGTTCTTCCAATAACATCGACACCTATGCCAATAGAAAGTTCGAAGCATTGAAAGAATATGGCGAAAGACATCCCGAAATCAAGTGGGGATTTGTCCGTGCTGTCGGTACTCAACTTTACCTTTCCAATACGGTTTGGGAAGAGAATGTAACCAACCGCAATGTTTGGAAACCCATTGAGGTTTTTATTTAAAACAGAAGATATAAAGGAGTGGAAAATTTGAATATTTTTCTTCTGGGAAATGGTTTTGACCTTCATCATAAATTTCCAACCGCATATATTGATTTTTTATACACGATTAAGTTTCTTGTAGACCACTATGATAATTCTATGGATACGGTAGCGAAAGTATTTGGCGATAAGAGACTAAATGAAAAGTGTAAAAACATACATAACAGTTACATAGAATATGAAGGCTTTTATAAGGAGATTCCATTAGACAATTCTGTCATAAACCAGTTGATAAAAACAGCAGAAAACAATGTGTGGTTTAAATATTTATCAACCGCTGTTAAAAGAGAATTGACTTGGATTGACTTCGAAAGAGAAATCGCCAAAGTTATGGTTGCTTTTGAGAAGTTTTTTAATTATGATAATTTGAAATTTGACCCGTTAAATCATCCCAAAGACCCAGAAGCAGCATATATAATTTCTTGTTTTGATTTTTTCTACAAACAGGCACCAAGTCAAAGGAGCGATACTCCAAGTAGATTTAAAATCGTAAAAGAAGATTATTCTATTGAAAAATTGATTGGCTCTGAAATATTTGCTATTAATAAACAAGAAATCATTAAAGATTTATATTCTTCACTTCGTGATTTAGCAAATATGTTGCAAACATATTTAAGTGTTTTTATCAATAATTTAATATCAGAGATTAAAAATATGGGATTTTCTATGAAAAATCCTACTTATCCAGAAATGGACAAAGTTTTTTCATTTAATTACACCAATACAATTGAAGAACTTTATGCTTCAAAGGAAAATGTATATCATATTCACGGTAACATAAACGATAATATTGTTTTGGGTGTTAATTCTGACAAATGCGAGGAAATTGAAAATATTGACACATTATTTATTCAATTTAAAAAGTATTATCAAAGAGTTTTTTATAAAACTGATGTTAAATATTTAAAAGCAATGAATCTTATTCAAGACAATAAAGTGAGATTTGCAAAAGCAAGAGAAGAAATTGCTTTATATGTTATTGGACACTCATTAGACCAAACAGATAAAGATATTATTCAAGAAATATTTTGTGTAGCAGACAAAATAATAATACTTTATCACGAGGAAAAGGTTGTCGGTGATTATATAAGCAACTTGGTATCGTTATACGGAAAAACAGGTTTTGATTCATTGAGAGTTCAAAAGAAAATTGAGTTTTTACCACACGAACCATTCGAAAAGTATAATGCATAAGACAAAACCCACGGTGGCGAACCGTGGGTTTTGCTTTGTCATCCAATAATACCAATCTGTATTTGGACTGCCTTTTCAATTTCGCGCATCATCTCCTCATCAACCTCCCCGATGCATTCTTCTAAAATGTCAACGGAGTAATTGCAGATATTCTCGCACATAACGATAGTATCTCGTGTAAGACCAGTTCCTCCTTTCCCACTCGGTATGTATACGTGGGTCGGCAAGTGTCGCTTTGAAGATACAC
>JAZQDA010000060.1:0-2531 GCA_045546535.1 Clostridia bacterium
CACGAATCCTTCGCTGCTGCTGAAGGTGCAATCGGTATTGCAAGAACTGCAAACAAAGTAAGAAAAGAACCCCTTAAGGTTATCCTTAACGGTCTTGGTAAAGACGCTGCTCTCATCATTTCAAGAATCAACGGCTTTACATATGTTCAGACCAAATTCGACTACGCTACAGGCAAAGTTGAAATCGTAAAAGAAAAAGCGTACTCAAACGGCGAAAGAGCAAAAGTTAGATGCTACGGCTCAGACGACGTTAGAGAAGGCGTTGCTATTATGCATCTTGAAGGTGTTGACGTTTCTATCACAGGTAACTCAACTAACCCCACAAGATTCCAGCACCCCGTTGCAGGTACTTATAAAAAAGAATGTAACGAAATCGGCAAGAAATATTTCTGTGTGCCTTCAGGCGGCGGTACAGGTCGTACCCTCCACCCCGACAATATGGCAGCAGGTCCCGCTTCTTACGGTATGACAGATACTATGGGAAGAATGCACTCTGATGCTCAGTTTGCAGGTTCTTCTTCAGTTCCCGCTCACGTTGAAATGATGGGACTTATCGGCGCAGGTAACAACCCCATGGTTGGTATGACTGTTGCAGTTGCTGTTGCTGTTCAGGAAGCAATGAATAAATAAGATATTATTTAATCCATAAAAAAATCACCTCACTTTGAGGTGATTTTTTGTTTTATATAAGATTCAATTTTTTCATTTCTGTCTTTAAGCGTTCAAGGTTTTTATCTTCCATTTCAAAAAGCGGAAGCCTCAAAACACCTGCTTTAAAGCCCATAAGATTCATAGCGGTTTTAACGGGGATTGGGTTAACTTCGCAGAAAAGCGCTCTTATGAGGGGTAGAAAATCGGTTTGCATTTTTCCTGCCTGTTTAAAGTCACCTTTTTCACAAAGTGCGCACATATCATGGGTTTCTTTTGGCATTATGTTTGAAAGAACTGAGATTACGCCCCTGCTTCCTACACTCATCATAGGTACTATGACATCATCATTTCCCGAATAAACATCAATTCTTTCTCCGCAACGGAAAATTATTTCAACTGTTCTGCCGACATCACCTGTTGCTTCTTTTATTGCAACTATATTTTCGATTTTTGAAAGTTCTTCAACTGTTGGAGGCAAGATATCGGAGCCTGTACGCGAAGGTACATTATAGAGAATTGCAGGTAGATCGGTGGATAGAGCAAGGGTTTTATAATGCTCAACAAGACCTCTTTGAGTGCTTTTATTATAATAAGGCGCTACCCAAAGCAGTCCGTCAACTCCAAGTTTTTGTGCTTCTTTATTCATCATTACAGCATGGGCGGTGTTGTTACTGCCCGTACCTGCAATAACGGGAATTCTGCCTTTTGTTACAGACACAGCACACTCTATGGCGTCTAAGTGTTCATTATCTTCCAAAGTGGGTGCTTCGCCCGTTGTACCGCAGATAACTAAGGCATCTGTGGAGTTTTCAATCTGAAATTCTATAATTTTTTCGAGGGCGTCAAAATCGACGCCTTTTTCATTTATGGGAGTAACCAAAGCAGTTGCAGAGCCGGTAAAAATGGTATGTTTCATTAAAATCGCTCCTTTCAGTATGTACGCATACTAATTATATGCATACGCTTTGCTATTTATATTTCAATTTTAGCACAAATTTTTATAATTTACAAGACTCCTTTTTCTGTACTTTTTATCGGACACCTTGTTTGTTATCATTTAATCAAGGACAAGATGAAAGGAGACATATTATGAAAAACAAAAGCGGAAAATTTGAAATTTTGATGGTTACATCTCTTCTTATTATAGGAAATCTGGTGGCGTGTATCAAGTCAGGCATCATTGATTTAACCCTTGTTTCTTTAGTCTTTGAAATATGCATTGTTATCGGCGCTCTTTTCTCAGGATTCAGGTTATTTAAAAGTTACCAAAAATTCCATAGAACTCCTTTTCATATATAAGCAAAGAACACACTCTTTGGGCGTCCTTGAGTGTGTTCTTTGCTTTAGCCATTGGAGGATTATCGAGCATTTTGGCGAAGAGAAGGGCAATTTTTGTATCTTAAAATCAGAGTTCGAATAATACTCCAATGGCTATCTGAGTTCTGCCAGGTCATATATAAGTTTTTCTGTTTTTTCCCAGCCAAGACAGGGGTCTGTGATAGATTTTCCGTAAATGCACTCCCCTATTTTCTGAGCGCCGTCTTCTATATAACTTTCTATCATAAAGCCTTTTACCATATCTTTTATTTTTGAGTCGTGTCGGCAACTGTGAAGAACATCTTTTGCTATTCTTACCTGCTGGAACGGATTTTTACCTGAATTTGCGTGGTTTGTATCGATAATAACTGCGGGATTTTGAAGATCTGTTTTTTCATAAAGTTCGCAAAGCGAAATTAGGTCTTCATAGTGATAGTTGGGAAGCGACTGACCGTGTTTATTTACATATCCCCTGAGTATTGCGTGGGCAAGTGGGTTACCTTGTGAGTGTACTTCCCAGCCACGATAGAGAAAAGTGTGTTTATGCTGAGCAGCGGTGATTG
>JAZQDA010000061.1:0-2166 GCA_045546535.1 Clostridia bacterium
TTGTTACCGCAGGAATTGTTTGCCGACCCTAAAACAACATTCTTGGACCCGGCAACCAAGACAGGCGTATTCTTGCGTGAAATTGCAAAAAGATGTCTTGATGCCCAGTTACCTGGCTACAAAGAGCGCTCAATGGAAATTAGTGAAAAGAAGAGATTGGGTGTTCCGCTTGATGAATACGACAACGCCTTCGAGAAGCAACTTCAAGAGAAAATTGACCATATCTTCCACAACCAACTTTATGGAATTGGTATTACCGAACTGACAAGTCTTCTCGCTCGTAGAAGTGTGTATTGCTCAAAATGGCCTAACGGTCCATATTCAATTACTCATTTTGATAATTCTGAAGGAAATATTCTTTTCCGTAGAACGGAACACAACTGGGGAAAAGACGGAAAGTGTGTGTTTTGCGGTGCAAATCAAAAACAATACGACCGTGGAGATATGCTTGAGTCTCACGCCTATGAATTCATACATACAGTTAAGCCAGAGGAGATATTTGAAATGAAATTTGATGTAATTATTGGAAATCCTCCATACCAATTAAGCACAGGTGGTGCATCCGCACAAGCAACGCCTTTATATGATAAGTTTGTGGAGCAAGCAAAAAAACTCAATCCACGTTATCTTACAATGATTATTCCGAGTCGTTGGTTTGCTGGCGGTATGGGATTGGATTCGTTTAGAGAAAATATGCTTACCGAGAGGAAGATACGTTACATTGTTGACTACCCTAACGCTAAAGATTGTTTCCCTGGTATTAGCCTCGGTGGCGGTGTATGTTATTTTTTATGGGATAAAGATTATAATGGTGATTGCCACTTCACAAATGTAAATAATGGTAAGATTACAACTCTAAATCGTAAGTTAGATGAGTTCCCTGTATTTGTTAGGTACAACGAAGCGATTAGTATAATCCATAAAGTTGAATCTCAAAACGAAGAGTCCATGTCTGTTATAGTAAGTTCGTTGAGCCCATATGGAATTGGGTCGGCCGAGAGAGGAAACACAACAAGAGGTAACAACGATGTTGCTTTGTATTCCAGTAAAGGAAAGGGTTATTATCCCAAAGCATTAATCTCGCAAGGCAGAGAATTTCTCGACAAATATCATATTATGATTAGCAAGGTTACAAGCGAACACGCTGGTGAACCAAGTAAAGAAGGCGATTTTAAAGTTATATCTAAAATGCAAGTGTTGAAGCCAGATGAGGTTTGCACGTTTTCATACTTCCTAATTGGAAACTTTGACTCCGAAGAAGAAGCCAATAATTGCTTGAGTTATCTTTCAACAAAATTTTCGAGATTTTTGTTACTACAAGCAATATCTTCTATTAACATTTCGAAAGATAAGTTCCGTTTTATTCCTCTTCAAGATTTTAGCAAGCCTTGGACCGACGAAGAATTATATGCAAAATACGGTTTGACAGATGAAGAAATTGCATTTATCGAGTCTATGATTAAACCTATGGATTTGGGTGGTGATGAATAATGGCAAATACAATATCATTAAGCCAAATACTGAAATCAAGACCTGCTGTTTGCCCTACTATCTACGGTTACATTCTTCCCGATGTTCCAAACCATAACGGGTACATCAAAATCGGATACACTGATAAAGAAGACGTAGAGAAAAGGATACACGAACAACTTAACACCCCTGCATTGAAGCATAAGACCTTGTTTACGGTTTCCGCTATGCGAGACGATGGTACCTGCTTCACCGATAAGGATATTCACGCAGTCTTGAAAAAGAATGGTTATCTGCAGCTGAACGAAGGCGAAGACCGAAACGAGTGGTTCAAGGTCTCCGAAAAAGAGGCCCCTGCTGTTATCGAGTCGGTTCGTAGCAATACCAAATATACTGTTGGCAGAACTGCACATTTTGGTATGCGTGAGGAACAAAGACGAGCAGTTGAAGATACGGCTGCATACTTTAAGCGGATGGAAATAGAAGACCCCACCCGTCCACCTAAATACCTGTGGAATGCAAAAATGCGTTTTGGTAAGACCTTCGCATCCTACCAACTTGCCAAGAAACTTGGGTATAAGAAGATTTTGGTGCTTACCTTTAAACCTGCTGTTGAGTCCGCTTGGTATGAAGACCTTGAAACTCACGTAGATTTTGAAGGATGGCAGTTTGTATCTGATAAGGAAGCAAAATATG
>JAZQDA010000062.1:0-1748 GCA_045546535.1 Clostridia bacterium
CCTCTACCGCTTCCTCTTTGTTCATAGCAACGATTTCACGGAGAGTTTTCAAAGCATTGTCGATAGTTTCATCAATCCACGCAACAAGTGCGGTCTGGTCAGCAACCTTGGCAAGAACAGGGTAGTCCTCGAAAATCTTCTTAATAACCTGCGCTCTCTTGATAGAGCCAGCCTTAACCCACTCGTTGTAATCGACTTCTGCATCAGAGATAAGTTTCAAGATTACTTCCTGAACCTGCTGTTTTGCAACGGCAATCTTTTCGTCTTTGGATTTTGAAATATAATTCTTGATTTTCTGATACAATGCAAAGCCAAGAGAAATGATGATGATAATAGTAGTCCAGTTGTCATTGACAAACTGCAAGAAATTCTTAATTCCGTCTAACATAGTATCTATTACTCCTTCTTTTACACATAAAATTAACCAACAGTTTCTTCACTGTTGGTTGCAAATACCTCTACATTTCCAGTTGTCGTAGGGACATATTCTCCGCTCTCTGCTCCGGCATTCAGAACATCTCCAAGAGTGCCGGTCAACTTTTCACGCTCAAATTTCAAATCTTCTTCTGATTTCTTCGCTTTGTATGCTTTCATACAATAGATAGCATAGATAATCACCTGTGCGGCAATATCAGAGATAAGCACTCCAAGGTATGAAAAGTCACAGAACTTCCACATAGCAACCATTGAATAAATCACGATTGCATTGAGAAGTGCAAATAAGTAAATTGCGATAAGTTTACTCGTCTCAAACTTAAACTTCTTCTTATACTTGTTCCTCTCTTTTTCGAGAGACAAGTTGTATTCGATTTGCTTATTTTGTTTCTGAATCTTCTCTAATTCTTGCTGGTATTCCTTTTCGGTTAAACCTCTCATAATGAACACCTGCCTTATTGATTTTTTATTTCTGTTCGTGCTTTTTCAATTCCTCGTTGTATCGCTTTACATCAGCCTCATACTGTCGCTGTGCGACCATATGAATGTCGTTATACATATCCTTCAGGATAGGCTCGATGATAAAAGGCGGCAACATAGAATTGTTAATCAAGTCCGTGAGAGAGTTGATAAACTCCGCTCTCGCCACGGACATTGGTTTCATAATCTGCTCTGCATTTTCCATAATAATTTCCTTTCTCTATTCCATTGTCACAAATATTGTATAGTTTTTGTGACAGAATTTAATGATAAAATTCCTCTTTTATTGACACTAAATGAGACTTCGTATATAGTCAGCCAATGACACTTTCGTACCATCGTCGCTTTGTATATACACATTACCCATAAAGATAGTGTCAAATGCGATTTCCAAGTTATCGGTTTCTGCAATCTTACCAATACCAAGACCCTTACCTCCAGCACGGAAGTCCATAGTTACCTCGATAGTAGAGATAAAGCCTTCCTCTTGTGCGGAGTTTGAAAGAGAGTCGGTTACAACAACCTTGAAGTTATAAGAACTTGTTTCCTCAAAATCATTTGTCAATGTAACATTGGTATTTTTGGCAATCGTGCCGTATGTAGTCCAATTTGTATTTGATGATTTCTTATAATATAAAGTCGCTGTTGCAGTATTCTTACTATTCACAGAAGCAAAAGTCCAATTTGCCTTTACAACAACCTTTTTTGCATTGCTTGAACTTCTTGCGACAGTGAAAGAAGATACTGTCGGCTTTGAATAAGCATAGAATGTGATAGCCGTTGCGGATTGTGAATCGGATGACCTACCACGGCTATCCTTTGCAACCACAGTA
>JAZQDA010000063.1:0-11790 GCA_045546535.1 Clostridia bacterium
CGGTATTCTTACCGGTTATGAAGATGGTTCTTTCAAACCCGAAGGTGACATCACAAGAGCAGAATTCTGCGCAGTTGTTTGTCGTCTTTTAGGTGCTAAAGTTGCTGGCTCTTCTGCCACAAACTTCTCTGATGTTCCTGCTGAACATTGGGCATCTGCTTACATTGCACATGTAGCAGGTCTCGGTATCGTTAACGGTATGGGCGATGGCACTTTCGCTCCTGATGCAAATGTTACATTTGAACAGGCAGTTAAAATGCTCGTTGTTGCTCTCGGTTTCGAACCCATGGCAGCTCAGAAAGGTGGATATCCTACAGGTTACATGGTAGTTGCTAATACCTATGGTATTTCAGAAGCAATCTCCGCTGTACAGGATGCTCCTGCTTCAAGAGCAATCGTTGCTCAACTCGTTTACAATGCACTTGACGTTCCTATGATGGATCAGACAGGTTTCGGTACACAGATTAACTTCGAAATCCTTGATGGTTCAAACGGCAAATTGTACAAAACACTTCTTACAGGTCTTGACGTTACAAAACTCGACGGTTCTGTTGTTAACACATCAATCATCGGTACTGTAACAGAAGAAGGCTATGTAGATTTCAAAATCACTGACGATTACGACAGCGACGATTTCGCTGTTGGTCAGACAAAAACTTTTGCAGTTGCTGAAGGCGTAGACGCTGAAGGTTACTTCGGTTTCGCTTCTACAGTATTTGTAAAAGAACTTGCTAAAAACAAATATGAAATCATCGCTATTATGCCCGGTGCAGATAGCCAGACTCTCGATCTCGGTATCGAAGAAGTTGCTGCTATCAACCAGGTTGGTGCAGACTATGTAGAATACTACACAGATGCTGACAAATATGACACCAAAAAAGCATATGTAGCAGACTCTGCTGGCGTTTACTACAACAACGCTGCAAGAAACCTCACATACCTTGCTAATGAAATCGGTTCAACTGATGATATCGAAATTAAACTTATCGAAAACACAGGCGATAACAAATATGATATCGTATTCGTAAAAGAATACACATATGACAGAGTTGACTCTGTTGACGCTGCTAAAGGCAGAATCGAAGGTATCTCTAACAGATTCGCATTCGATTTCGAAGATGAAGATAAACTCATCACAATCGTTGACAAAAACGGTGATGCTATCGGCCTTGAAGATTTCGAAGAAGACGATGTAATCGCTTTCATTTCTTCAAGCAGAAATTCGGACGAAGAAAGCAACGGCAGAGGCTACACATGGATTGAAGTTATCAACCTTGGCAAAAACGCAGTTGAAGGCACAGTTAACGAAACTGAATCTGGTGCAGTTTATGTAGACGGCGTTAAATATGACAAAGCTACACTTTCAACCATCAACCTCGGTGATGAAGGTGCTTTCTACCTCACAAGAACAGGCAAAATCTTTGATTTTGAAAAATCTGCATCTGTTGCAGGTAACTACGGTTACATCCTCGGTACTGCTCTCGCAAGCAATGGCGGTTGGGAAAGTGCTTGGGAAGTTAAAATCCTCACAAAAGATAACGAAGTTGTAACTTACACTGTAAAAGACGAATTCGATATCTTTGATGCTGCTGGTAACGTAATCGCTGCTGATATCGATCAGGCTGCTACATCTGCAGGTCTTGTTTCAGATCTTGATATCACAGTTAACTCTGCTGCAAACGCATTCCAATCAAATGTTGATAAAAGACTTATCACATACAAACTCGATGCTGCTGGTTTAATCAGAGAAATCCAGAAAGTGAGCGTTTCTCTCGCTCAGACAGGCGACTACAATGCTGATGCTGAAACCATCTTCGATGGCAAAGCGTTCGAAACAGATGCTGTTATCTTTAACGTATCTGGTTCAAGAGACACATCTGCATATGTAACAAACATCGAATCTCTTATCGATGACAACTACTATGAAGGTTACTATGTAACAAATGCTGATGGCGACAGAGATTGTCTCGTTATCACAGTTGGCGGTTCACCCATCGACTATACACAGGACCTCGCTGTTGTTACAAGCGTAACTGATACAAAAGTTAACGAAGAAGAAGCTAAGAAAGTTAGATACTATGTATCAGGCGAAGATGAACTTAAAGAAATCATCATCATGAAAAATGAATCTTCTGAACCCGCTGATGTTTACACAACATACGCTAAAGTTTCAGCAGGTGACCTCATGATGTTCACAGACGATGGTAACGGTGTAGCAGCTGCTTACGCTATCCTCGCTGAAAACTCAGGTGCTGACGCTACAGATTCTTCAGCAAGACCTTATATCATTAACACAGGTCTTGAAGCTGCTATTGAAAGCGACGCAAGCATCAACACTCAAATCGTTTACGGTTACATCAAAGCAGATGCTAAAGTAGCCAAAGGCACAAAAATCACCGCTGGTAACAACTCTGAATATGTAATCCTTGGTGCTACAAACACCTACACACTCGACCTCGTTGCTTCTAAATTCAGAGCATTCGTAGGCGAATGGGATGCACTTGATGTTGATTCAAAAGCAGATCTTGAAGATACCACAAAAGGTTACTACTTCGTAGCTAAAATCGTTGACGACAAAGTTGCTGACTTCGTAACATACGGTAAAGCATTCCAGATTGACTAATTAGAATTCTTAAGTTCTCTAACTTAATCAATTTTTAAAAAAGGACCGTGCCCTTTGGGCGCGGTTCTTTTTTGCTTTATATTTGAATTTAAATTGTGTTTATACCTTGCATTTATGTTTGAATTTATATCGTATTTACACTTGAATTTATATCGCATTTGTTGTATACTATTATAGAATTAAACAGACGAGGAGAATAACTATGTCTTTGGTTGGTTTTGATAATAACAAATATCTTTTAATGCAGTCGGAATATATCAATGAGCGAATATCTCAGTTTGGCGGTAAACTATACTTAGAGTTTGGCGGCAAACTTTTTGACGACTATCACGCATCAAGAGTACTGCCAGGTTTCGAGCCCGACAGTAAACTTAAAATGCTCCTCCAACTCAAAGACAGTGTTGAAATAGTTATTACCATAAACACATCAGACATCGAAAAGAATAAACTTCGTTCAGACCTCGGTATTACATATGACCGTGATGTTATCCGTCTTATTGACTGCTTCCGCTCAATCGGTATTTACGTAAGCAGTGTAGTAATGACAAGATTTACAAATCAGCCCACCGCAGTTGCATTTCAAAAAAGACTTGAATCTCTCGGCGTGAAAGTGTACCGCCATTATAATATAGAGGGGTACCCCTCAGATGTAAGCCGTATTGTAAGTGATGAAGGCTACGGCAAAAATGAATATATCGAAACAACCCGTGAACTCGTTGTAGTTACTGCCCCAGGTCCTGGAAGCGGGAAAATGGCAACTTGCCTTTCGCAACTTTATCACGAACACAAAAGAGGAGTTCAGGCAGGTTATGCCAAATTTGAAACGTTCCCCATCTGGAATCTTCCCCTCTCACACCCCGTAAACCTTGCTTATGAAGCGGCAACTGCCGATCTTGACGATGTGAATATGATTGACCCGTTCCACCTTGAAGCATACGGCGAAACAACAGTTAACTATAACCGCGATGTTGAGATTTATCCCGTTGTAAAATCAATGCTTGAAAAAATTCTCGGCACCTGCCCGTATAAATCTCCTACAGATATGGGCGTAAATATGGCAGGAAACTGTATAATTGACGATGAAATCACTAAAAAAGCATCAAGACAGGAAATACTCCGCCGTTATTATACGGCTCTGTGCGACCAAAAAAAAGGCACTGTAACAGATGAAACTGTATACAAATTAGAACTTTTAATGAAAAAAGCAGGGGTCAGCGTATCTGACAGAGAAGTAGTTGCTCCCGCACTTGAAAAAGCGGCTCTCACAGGCAAACCGGCCGCATCTTTAAGACTTAAAGACGGACGCATAATAGTAGGTAAAACCTCTGCTCTTCTCGGCGCAACTGCAGCGCTAATACTCAATTCCCTTAAAACACTTGCAGGAATTGACGATGAAATACATCTTATTTCGCCAAGCGTAATTGAACCTATTTCCAAACTTAAAACACAGCACCTCGGCAACCGAAATCCAAGACTTCATATTGATGAGGTTTTAATAGCACTTTCAATCTGCGCCAATACCGACGGGAATGCTCAGAAGGCTATGAACGAACTTGATAATTTAAGAGGCTCGGAACTCCACTCATCAGTCATTCTTTCACAGCACGATGAAAAGATAATCAAAAGACTTGGAATTAATCTTACATGCGAACCTGCATATAAATAAACACAAAAACACTGTATGAAATCTCATACAGTGTTTTTTTCTAAATGTAAGAGTAAAAAATAACAAATTATGAGCAAAATAAAGTTGTGAATTATATTTTATTCGGTTGACAAAACCTATGTTTTTGTATAATATAAATAAGGAAAACTTATTGAAAGGCTGTTTAAATAAATGCTTGAAAATATACTCACTGTAGGAAATCACGTTCTAATTTTATTTATACTTATCGGTATTGGTTATTTGTGTAACAAAACTAAAATTTTGACGAGTATTTCAGTCAAAGATGTTACCAATTTTGTTCTTTACTTTGTTACGCCGTGCGTTATTATAAATTCGTTCAGCCGTGAATTTGACAAGGCGATGCTTTCAGGTCTTATAATTACACTTAGTGCAGCGTTCTTGTCATTTGGAGTAAATATTTTAATTGCCCACCTTTTTGTGAAAGACAAAGATTTAAAAAGGCAAAAAGTTCTTCAGTTCGGCTCTGTCTTTTCAAACTGCGGATATATGTCTTTGCCTCTTCAAAGTGCACTTCTGGGCGATGAGGGCGTTTTTTACGGTGCGGCATATATTGCGGTATTTCAAATAGTTTTGTGGACTTACGGCATACTTTTGATGAGCGGTAACAGAAAGAGTATTTCTTTTAAAAAACTTATAATAAACCCGGGTGTTTTACCAACCGTTATCGGTATTATAATTTTTGTAACTTCATTTAAAATCCCCTTTACGATTAAAGAGCCTATAGGCTATCTTGCATCGCTCAACACCCCGATTCCTATGATAATTGTAGGCTTTCATCTTGCAAATGCCAATCTTAAAATAAACGGCTTGTCTTCGTGGACATCAATTATTATAAGACTTGTAATCTCGCCCCTTATAATGCTTGGCGGACTTTATCTTTATGGTGCAAAAGGCGTAGTTTTAGTCGCTTGTGTAATTGCAGCGTCTGCTCCCTTTGCTGCTACTACCACAATGTTTTCCGAAAAATTCGGTCAGGATACATCACTCTCGGCATCACTGGTTTCTTTAACCACTCTGATGTCAATAATAACTATGCCTGTTATAGTGGGCATAGCAAAAATGCTCTGATTACAGGACAGTGAAATTTACTATGAAAAACATTTTTAAAAACCCCTTAGATTATTTCCATTTCTTTTTTAAATGGCTCATATTTTCGGTTTTTGTAGGAATTTTGGGCGGAATAGTCGGAGCACTTTTTCATAAATGCCTTGACTATGTTACTCATCTCCGTATGGAAAACACCTTTTTAATATACTTTCTTCCTCTTGGCGGTCTTTTAATAGTTCTTTTATACAGATTTTTTAAAAACAAAGGCGACCTTGATACAGACCGTGTAATAAAGGCATCGCATAAAGACGGCGATATTCCCCTTGTTCTTATGCCCCTTATATTTATATCAACTTCAGTTACCCATCTTTTCGGCGGGTCTGCAGGAAGAGAGGGTGCAGCGCTTCAGATTGGCGGAAGTTTAGGAAATAATATAGGCAAACTCTTTTCTTTCTCCGAAAATGATATGCATATAGTAACAATGACGGGAATGAGTAGTGTTTTCGCTTCTGTTTTTATGACTCCCGTTACTGCGGCGGTTTTTGTTTTAGAAGTCGCATCTGTAGGCACATTTAATCATACCGCTTTTCTTCCCTGCATAATAGCGGGAGGGGTATCGTATTTTATTTCATCAACACTTGGGAATGTGCCAATGGTAAGCCTTTCGCTCACGGGCGGGGCATTTGATGTTTCGTTAACTGTAAAGATTATAATCCTTGCATTTTTATGTGCTGTGCTAAGTATCATTTTTTGTATGGCGATTAAAAAGAGCAAAGTTTACCTTAAGAAACTTTTCAAAAATGAATATCTGCGCATTTTTATTGGTGGGTGTATTGTAGTTTTGCTAACAATCCTTTGTTCTAACTATGATTATAACGGTGCGGGAACAGATGTTATACAAAAAGCACTTTCAGGAAGTGCCAGACCTTATGATTTTATTTTAAAACTTCTCTTTACCGCAATCACTCTCGGTGCAGGTTTTAAAGGCGGAGAAATTGTACCCTCGTTTTTCATCGGTGCAACATTTGGGTGCGCAGTATCGGCTCTTTTGGGAACAGACCCCGTTTTAAGTGCGTGTATAGCAATGGTAGCCGTATTTTGCGGTGTTGTAAATTGTCCTCTGGCATCACTTGTTTTATCGTGCGAACTTTTCGGCACAGGACAAATTCTTTATTTTGCGATTGCTTTAGCCGTAACTTATATATTTTCAGGCTATGCAAGTCTTTACAGAGAGCAAAGTTTTATATATTCTAAAAATTCGTCGGATTTGTTATAAAAACAAACTGTATTTAAGGAGCAACGAGTTATGAATACTACAGGGTTAAAAATGGAAACACTGACAGAACTTTATAAAATAGGACGCGGTCCGTCAAGTTCCCATACTATAGGACCTGAACGTGCGTGTCTTGAGTTTAAAATAAGAAATCCCGAAGCCGATAATTTCAAAGTTATTCTTTTCGGTTCTCTTGCTAAAACAGGCAAAGGGCACGGAACAGATAGCGTAATTGAAAAAACTTTTGCTCCAAAAGAATGCGAAATAGAATTTGATACTATAAAAACAGACCTTCCTCACCCCAATACTATGCATATGTTTGCATATAAAAACGGCGAGTGTATTTCCGATATAAGAGTTATGAGTGTAGGCGGAGGAAATATAGAATTTGAGGGCAAGGAAAGGAATCTCCCTAAACTCTGCTATCCTCACTCAACCTTTGCCGAAATCAGAGACTTCTGCATCAGTAACAATATGGAACTTTGGCAGTATGTTGAGCATTTTGAGGGCAAAGAAATATGGAACCATATGAGTCTTGTATGGGAAACTATGAAAGAGAGTATACATAAAGGTCTTGGTGACGAGGGTATACTTCCAGGCGGACTTGATGTCTACAAAAAAGCAAAACACCTGATTGAAAATAAACAGGCAAACGAAAATGAAAGAACAAGAGAAAACCGAAAAGTGTGTGCCTACGCCTTTGCAGTAAGTGAGCAAAATGCTATGGGCGAAACTGTTGTAACTGCACCGACTTGCGGTTCATCAGGCGTTGTTCCGTCTGTTCTTTATTATCACAATGAGCAGATGGGCATAACATCATATGAAATAGAACACGCCCTTGCAACTGCGGGGATTATAGGCAATCTCATAAAAACAAATGCATCAATTTCAGGTGCAGAATGCGGTTGTCAGGTCGAGGTTGGAACAGCGTGTGCTATGGCTGCAGCGGCACTTGGCCAACTTATGCACATTTCTATAGATAAAATAGAGTATGCGGCTGAAATTGCGATAGAGCACCACTTAGGTCTTACCTGCGACCCAATCTGCGGACTTGTGCAGATCCCGTGTATAGAAAGAAATGCGGTAGCCGCTATGAGAGCGATAAATGCGGTCAACCTTGCACATCTTTTATATGATACAAGAAAAATATCTTTTGACAGAGTAGTGCAGACTATGAAAGAAACAGGCAGAGATATGCCGGATGCTTATAAGGAAACATCAGAGGGCGGACTTGCCAAAATAAAGATAAACTCTTGACTTTTTGACTAAATACTGCTATAATTTTAAATGTATGATGAAGATGTGTAAGTAGCGTATATGTGATTTCACGAGAGAATGAGTGCCACCCGGCTGAGAGCACTCAGGATAGCATATACAGTGAATTTCAGCATCGGAGTACCTTGCGAAAGTCTGTTGATATAAGCAGGGTGTTTGTGCCTCACGCCAAAAGGCATACAAAGAGCGGAAATATTTCCGAATTTGGGTGTACCGCGGGTTACAACTCGTCCCTTAGTGGAACGGGTTGTTTTTTTATGTAAATTATTAAAGAAAGGATAGATTATATGTCTGAAAAAGTGAGTCTGGTCAAACAAAATTTCGAAACGGCTCTCAAGGGTATCGAAAATATGGAAGACCTTGAAAAAATAAGAGTCGAGTATATCGGTAAAAAAGGCTATGTTACCGAACTTTTAAAAGAAATGAAAGACCTTTCAAACGAGGAGAAGAAAACCTTCGGTCAGGAGGTAAATGTTTTAAAAAACGAAGTAAATGATGCAATAAATCAGAAAAGGGAAGAAATCGTACAAAAGGAAATCGAGAGAGAAAATAATCTTATGCCCGATTTTGATATTTCAATCCCTGCAAATCTTACAAGGGGTTCATATCACCCAATCACTTTAGTTCAGAGACAGTGCGAAGAGATATTTAAATCAATGGGATTCAGCGTTGAAGACTATGCAGAAGTGGTTACAGATTATGAATGCTTTGAGTCTTTAAACATTCCCAAAAACCACCCCGCCCGTGATATGCAGGATACATATTATCTTGAAAACGGTCAACTTTTAAAATCACAGACATCGGCTGCACAAAATGCCATTTACAAAAAATATAAAGATGCACTCGTTAATGAGGGCAAAGCGATAAAAGCGATTTTCCCCGGAAGATGCTTCCGTAACGAAGCAACAGATGCTTGTCACGAAAACACATTCTTCCAGATGGAAGGCGTTATGGTAGATAAAAATATCTCCATTTCAAACCTTATTTTCTTTATGAAAACTATGCTTTCCCAGGTTTTCCAGAAAGATATTAAAGTAAGACTGCGCCCTGGATTCTTCCCCTTCGTTGAACCGGGTTTTGAACTCGACATCAGTTGTCTTATCTGCGGAGGCGAGGGCTGTCCGTCGTGTAAACACAGCGGTTGGCTTGAACTTTGCCCCTGCGGTATGATTCACCCGGAAGTTTTAAAAGCCGGTGGCATCGACCCCGAAGAGTACACTGGTTTTGCATTTGGTCTGGGTCTTACCCGTCTTGCTATGATGAAATACGGCGTTAAAGATATCCGCGACTTAAATTCTGGCAGTTTAAAATCATTATCTCAGTTTACTGACGACAAATAAGAAAGGAGAGAGCCAATATGTTTTTATCAATGAACTGGATTTGCGATTTTGTTGACCTTTCAGGGCTTGACAAACTCGAACTTATAAGTAAATTTTCACTTTCAACTGCAGAAGTTGAAAATGAAATCTTCTTCAAAGGCTCCGACCTTTCAGGCATAGTTGTTGCTGAAATCAAATCTGTTGAGCCTCACCCCGAATCAAAGAAACTTCACCTTTTAAAAGTTGATGCAGGTGATGGTACTCTTACCGATGTTGTCTGCGGTGCACCCAATGTAAGAGTCGGTCTTAAAACCGCTTTTGCTAAAGTCGGCGCTCAGATAGGCGATATCAAAATCACACCAAGAGCACTTGCGGGTTACACATCAAACGGTATGTGCTGCAGTGAAAAAGAACTCGGCATTGGCGATTCCAATGACGGTATTATGGAAATAACAGATGATGCTCCTATAGGTACAGACCTTAAAGACATCTACGAGATAGACGATATTGTGTTCGAGGTTGATAACAAATCTCTCACAAACCGTCCTGACCTCTGGGGGCACTACGGTATTGCCCGTGAATTTGCCGCAATTTCCGGAAGACCCTTAAAAGAACTTCCGACACTTGACCTTTCGGCATATGACAATTTGCCAAAGATTGACCTCAAAATAGAAGACCCGCTTTGCCAGAGATATTCCTGCCTTAAATTCGGCAATATCTCCGTTCACAAAAGTCCTGTGAATATGCAAATCCGTCTTTACTACTGCGGTATGAGAGCAATTAATCTCCTTGCCGACCTCACAAACTACCTTATGCTTGAAATGGGTCAGCCTATGCACGCATTTGACTCAAGAAAAGTAGAAAAAATAAGAATCAAACGCTTTAATGAGCCTTTTGAATTTACTACACTCGACGGCATAGAGCGCCATATAGACGAAAATACACTTATGATTTGCAACGATAACACCCCCGTTGCAATCGCAGGTATTATGGGCGGACTCGACTCTGAAATCGTTGAAGATACATCAACTCTTACCTTGGAATCTGCAACCTTTGACGCATCTTCAATCCGTAAATCAACTGTCCGTCTTGCGCACCGTACCGACGCGTCAATGCGCTATGAAAAAAGTCTTGACCCCGAAATGACAACCGTTGCGATTGGACGTTTTGTTAAACTTTTAAAAGACATTGACTCAGGTGCAGAAGTTGTATCTTCGCTTACTGATGAAATTGCTTTTTCCTATGATAAAGTAAATCTTGAATTCACTAAAGATTTTGTCAATAAGTATACAGGCATAGAAATCAGCAATGACACAATAGTAAAAACACTTCTTTCTCTCGGCTTCGGTGTTGAACTTGAAAATGATACATTCAAAGTATCCGTTCCAAGTTGGAGAGCAACAAAAGATGTTACTATTAAAGCCGACATCATTGAAGAAATTACCCGTATCTACGGCTATGATAACTTTGATGTCCACACCGCATCTGTTCCGCTTTACCCTGTAAGAATGGCAACAGAAAAAAGCGATGAGGACCGCATCAAAGATATCTTGGTAAAACGCTATTCAATGCACGAACTTCACTCTTATGTATGGGCGTACTATGACGAATATAAGGCTCTCGGCATTGAAACCGAACCTAATGTAGACCTTGTAAATGCTACAAACCCCAACATCAAAACCATAAGAAAATCCATAGTTCCCACCCAACTTTGCCAAGTTAAATATAACACAGGCTATAAAGGTGATTTCAAAGTATTTGAAATCGGCAGAGTGGTAGACGGAATCGGCTCAGACGGTCTTTGCAACGAGCGTAAGAAACTCTGTGTAACAGTATTTTCAAAAACGAAAAGCACCGAAGAAATTTATTTTGAACTTCGTGATATCCTCTCTGTAATAGCCGATGATATTAAGCACGAAAAACTCAAATTCGCTAAAAAGGAAAAATCCCATTCCTATCAGCACCCGAAAAACTTAAATGCAATATACTGTGCAGATAAAGAAATCGGTGAAATCGGTATAGCAAACTCAGTTGTTTCAAAGAAAATAGACAAAAAAGCAAATATTGTCTATGCTGAAATTGATATTGGTACTTTTGCAGAAATCAAAAATGCGGGTATAGTATACTCAGAACCCTCAAAATTCCCCGAGATTGAAATTGACCTTTCATTTATATCAGATACATTTGCTCCCATTTCAGAAGCAATAGAGAGCACGGGCTGTCCGCTTATAAAAAATGTGAGCGTAACTGATGTGTACTCTGATGAAAATTCTAAATCAATAACCGTTCGTCTTCTTTTCTCACATTCAGAAAAAACTCTTACAAAAGACGAAGTTATAGAGGTAGTAAATGTAATACTTAAAGACCTTGAAGGTAAAGGTATCAAACTCAAATACGATTTTAATATGTAAAAAAATATGTGAGAACATTCGCCACCACCACATAATGAAGTTTTGTCCTAAAAAACATCTTTTTGACGAATTTCTATGTTAAAAATGCTTGATATCCGTCAGGATTATCAAGCATTTTTGCCTTGAACTTCATTCAAAAATTTTGTTTTTAGGAT
>JAZQDA010000064.1:0-13143 GCA_045546535.1 Clostridia bacterium
AATATCCGCCTCTTTGCAAACCTCTTTAAGATTTTTAGTTTTTGAATGGCAGATTGTAACTGTAGCATTTTTATGAAGCAAAAGCATTGCCTGAGGTTTGCCTACGATATTACTTCTTCCTATAACTACGCAGTTTTTACCTTGAATTTCAATCCCTGCATCATCTAAAAGTTCCATTACACCTGCAGGTGTACAGGGAAGAAAATCGAAGTTTCCTATCATTATTTTGCCGACATTTACAGGGTGGAATGCATCAACGTCTTTTTCAGGACGGATAGCATTTATGATGGTTTCTTCATTTATATGTTTAGGAAGAGGAAGTTGAACGAGTATTCCGTGAATATCTTTTTTGCCATTTAATTTTTCAACAAGTGCGAGAAGTTCCTCTTCGGTTGTTTCGCCTGGAAGTGCATATTCTTCTGAATATATACCGCAGTATTCACACGCTTTTTTCTTGTTGTTGACATAAACTCTTGATGCCGGGTCGTCGCCTACGATAACAACTGCAAGACCTGTATTAATGCCTTCCTCTTTTAGTTTTGCCACCTTTTCTTTCAACTCGTCTTTTACTTTCTGTGATACTCTTTTTCCGTCTAAAATCTGATAACTCATTTTTATTTTCCTTTCTGCGTGTTGTATTTTGATTTGTTTTTTCGTTTTTTAAAAGTCGGGGTCTTACTAAAGCCTCGGGACCAAACCCAATTAGGTCAGTTCTTGATGCCTTTTTAAGCGCCTTTATGACCATATCGTGATTTACAGGGTCGCTAAATTGAAGCAGTGCCCTTTGCATAAGTTTTTCTTCGCCTTTGGGGACATATACTTTCTTCATATCCAAAGGGTTTATTCCCGTATAGTACATACAGGTTGAAACAGTAAAGGGTGTGGGATAAAAATCCTGCACCTGTTTAGGATTTATTTTATGCTTTTTCATATAAAGAGCAAGGTCTATTGCATCTTTAAGAGTAGAGCCTGGGTGACTGCTCATAAGATATGGAACAACATACTGCTGTTTGCCTTGTCTCCCGCTCATTTTTTCAAATTCAGCACAGAATTTATCATACACTGCCATTTTGGGCTTACCCATAAGGGACAGCACCTTATCTGAAATATGCTCGGGGGCAACTCTGAGTTGTCCGCTTACGTGATGGGTACAGAGTTCTTTTAAAAAAGTTTTGTCTTTATCGGCAAGAAGATAATCGTAGCGTATTCCTGAACGCACAAAAACCTTTTTCACACCGTCTATCTTTCTTACGCGTCTTAGCATTTCAAGATACTTTGCGTGGCTGACCTCCATATTTTTACAAACTGATGGGTAAAGACATCTTTTTTCTTTGCAAGTTCCTTTAGCCAGTTGCTTTTTGCAAGAGGGGTTAGTAAAATTGGCAGTCGGTCCGCCTATATCGTGAATATAGCCTTTAAAATCTTTGAGTTTGGTTAATTTTTCTGCCTCTCTTACAACAGAGTCAACACTTCTTGAACGCACAGACCTGCCCTGATGAAAGGTAAGTGCGCAGAAATTGCATTCGCCAAAACACCCTCTCGACTGAGTTATTGAAAACTTGACTTCCTCTATTGCGGGAACTCCGCCTTTGTCTTTATATATAGGGTGGTAGTCCATAGCATAGGGAAGTTCATAGACTTTATCAAGTTCTTCTTCCAAAAGAGGTGCGCTCGGGGGATTTACTATAAGGTATCTGTCCCTGTGTTTTTGTACCAGAGTTTTTGCAGTTACGCTGTCCTGATTTTCAAACTGCATCTTTGTCGCCAAGGCATATTTATATTTATCGTCTGTTACCTCTTCAAAAGAGGGGATTTCGGTATAATCTTTTAAAAAGTCGGTGTTTTTGCGGATATAACAGCAACCGTCAATGTCGGTGTCTGCAAGGGGGATTCCCTCATCGAGTGCTTTTGCAAGGCTTACTATCGACTTTTCGCCCATACCGTAGGAAAGACAATCGGCTCTTGAATCGAAAAGGATTGAACGGCGCACCTTGTTATCCCAGTAGTCATAGTGGGCAAAGCGCCTAAGACTTGCCTCAATTCCGCCTATTATAATCTGGGCATCGGGGAAGGCTTCCCTTATGCGATTACAGTAAACTATGGTCGCTCTGTCAGGTCTGCGTCCTGATTTCCCGCCCGGTGAATAGAGGTCTTCACTGCGCCTTTTTTTATTTACGGTGTAGTGATTGACCATAGAGTCGATATTCCCTGCGGAAACGAGAAATGCAAGGCGCGGTCTTCCAAGACGCATAAAATCTTCTTTTGAAGACCAGTCGGGCTGAGCAATAATCCCGACGCTGAAGCCCTCATTTTCGAGCACTCTTGAAATTATAGCGTGTCCAAAAGACGGGTGGTCTACATATGCATCGCCTGACACATATACAAAATCAAGTTCTTGTATGCCCCTTTTTTCCATATCCGCCTTTGATATGGGTAAAAATTTATCTGACATATAAATCTCCAATGGCTATCTTTATTTTCTGCCGTTTAAAAGCATTTCATTATACTGCTCTCTTGTTATAAGCACCTGACGGGGTTTATTTCCGTCAAGTCCGCTTATAATACCCCTTGCTTCCATCTGGTCAATGATGCTTCCTGCGCGGTTATAGCCTATACGGAATCTTCTCTGAAGAAGAGATGTCGATATCTGACCGCTTGTTATTGCCATATCTATGCAGTCGGCAAGAAGTTCGTCGCAATCGCCCGGATCTTCTCCGTCGGGGTTATATTCGCCCTCGTCTTTTTCTATCTGCTCTATAACATTTGCATCATACACTGCCTCAACATCTTTTGTAACAGTGCCAACAACGGCATTTACCTCGTCATCAGATACGAATGCGCACTGCATTCTGGACGGCGAAGTTTCGCCGACGGGCATATAGAGCATATCGCCTTTACCGATAAGTTTTTCTGCTCCGCCTATATCAAGAATTGTCTGTGAATCGCGTACAGATGCCACCATAAATGAAATACGGCTGGGGACATTGGCTTTGATGTTACCCGTGATGAATTTTACAACAGGACGCTGTGTTGCAATAACAAGGTGCATACCTGCAGCACGGGCAAGTTGGGCAATACGGCAGACATAATTTTCAACATCTGCGGGTGCTACCATCATAAGATCGGCAAACTCGTCTATTATTATAACGATTGACGCCATTTTATTTTCCGGTGTGCCGTTTCTTTCCATAAGGTCGTTATAGCCTTTTATGTTTCTTACATTATTTCTTTCAAATATACTGTAGCGTTCGGTCATTTCCTGAACTGCCCACGAAAGTGCACCTGTTGCCTTTTTTGCGTCTTTTACAACGGGGATAAGAAGATGCGGAATTCCGTTATATACGCCGAGTTCTACTTGTTTGGGGTCTATCATAACAAGTTTTACTTCATTAGGGTCCGCCTTATAGAGAAGACTTATAATAATAGTATTTATACATACAGATTTACCTGCACCTGTTGCACCTGCTATCAGAAGATGGGGCATTTTTGCAAGGTCCATAACTATTGGTTTACCGCTTACATCTTTACCAAGTGCCACTGCAAGTTTTGAGGGGTGGTTTTTAAACTCGTCGCTCTCTATTACTTCGCGAAGAGTAACTGTGTTGGGGGTTTTGTTTTCTATTTCGATACCTATTGTTGATTTCCCCGGAACCGGTGCTACCATTACGCCTTTTTCTGCTTTAAATTTAAGACCGATATCCTGAGAAAGATTTGTAATCTGATTTACTCTTATTCCCTCTGCGGGTTCTATTTCATAACGGGTTATAGTGGGGCCCTGGCTTATTTCAACAACTTTTGCGTCTACTTTGAAACTGTGAAGAGTTTCAATGAGTTGACGGGCGTTGTTTTTAAGTTCTTCCTGAACCCCCGCACCGTTTGATGTGGGGTTTGGTTTATAGAGAAGGTCTGTTGCGGGGAAAGTATAGTCAATTAACTGCTTTCCCTTTTCTGCGCCCTCTATTTCTTCTTTTATTTCTCTGTCTATAGTTTCTTTTTCGTCGTCGGAAAGTTTTTTTGCCTCAAGTTCTTCCTCTGACGGTTCTTCGTCTTCGGGACCAGATGTCACATCGTCATAGAGTTTGATCTCAGGGTCGGGGAATTCTTCGGGATAAGTTTCTTCCTGCGGAAGATTAAATACGATTTCCCTTTCTTTCAGGGTATGAGAATCTATATCGGGTTTTGTAGCCACGCCTTTTTCAACTTTTTTCTCAGGTGCTTTTTTCATTTTTGCAAGAAGTTCTTTGGTCAAAGATACCAAAGATGCAAAAAGTCCTGAAAGGGATATATTGAAAACCAAAACTATCATTATTATAAGAGCACATATTAAAATAACATATGAACCTGCTCTTCCGAAAATACTTAGTATCGCACAGAGCGCACCGCCGAAAAAGCCTCCGCCCACACTGCCTTCAGCACCATAGAAATACCACTCTGTCGGGCGCATTTCGGGAGCAAAAATGAGTTGAAGAAGCGAACCAAAAGAAAGGAGCGCGACATATGAGAGAATATATTTTGATTTATTATTTTCTTTGTCTGGGTGAAGAAGCGAGTGAATTAAGAGTATTGCGGTAACAAACGGGAAAAAATACACACAAGTTCCCATCATTCCCGAAAGGAATTTCTTTATCTGCTCACCTACAAAGCCTCCCGCATTGGAATATACGCAGATAAGAAGATAAAGGCAAACGGCTATTGCCGAGATACTGAAAATCTCGAAACTGATTTTGCTTTTCGCCCTTGTTTTTTCACGTGAAGTTGATTTTTTTGTTCTTTTTTTATTTGTTTTTTCTCTTGCCATAGGAATTACCTTCCTTTTATATTAATTGAATGTATTTTAACCATATGCCCGAAACGCAGCAATAAAGAGCCATTATGTATTATTATAGCATATTTTCAAACTCAAATGTATATACTTTTTGAACATATATCCCCCATTAATTTTGTGCATATTTTACAACGGTTTGCATATAGCATTTTCTTTTCGTATGATATATAATTATATAGTGATATATCGCCCGAAAGGACATATGCCTATGAAAAGAAAAATCAAAAACTCTCTCATGACATCGGTCAAAGTTTTCAAAGAGTTTTTCTCTGATGATTTCTTCGGTCTTACTGCAGAAATGAGTTTTTATCTTCTCTCAAGTTTTTTGCCGATGATAATTCTTGTTTTTACTGTCGCCTCGGCAATAAGCCAGAATTATACTGATGCGGTTCTTATTGCACTAAATGCCTTGCCTGATAAACTTGGTAAACTCCTTATAAAAATGCTTGTGTCGAGAACACGCTCTACCGCCGTAATTATAATTACCGGTGCTTTTTCACTATTTACTCTTTCAGGATTTGTGGGAACTGTCGAAAAAGGACTTGACCGTTTTTACGGGGTAAAAGATGAAAAAGGGTTCTTTGCAACACGGTTTCGAAATATTATATTTGCATTTTTTATCTACATTTCAATAATTGCAAGTTTCGGTCTTATTATCTTTGGAAAGGTTATAGGAACGCATCTTCTCAATCTCACAACAAATTCAGATCTTCTTGCCATCTGGAATATTTCAAGATATCTTGTTATTTTTGTGTTTATAAGTTTTGTGGTATCGGCACTCTTTAAAGCACTCCCTGCTATGAAACTCAGAAACAGAGAAGTTGTTATAGGTGCCTCAATAACTACTATTGTTTGGTATGTAGCATCTATGCTTTTTGCTATATATGTAAACAACTTCCCGCAATATGAAATCATATACGGCTCTCTTGCAGGTTTTGCGTGTATGATTATGTGGATATATATAACAGGTATGTCGATGCTCGGCGGTGCAAAAATAAACGCAATGATTTATAAAAGAAAATTTAAAAAATCAGAATCCGAAGAATAAATTTAACTCCCCCGCAGATAATATGCGGGGGACTTTTTTTGCCCCGAAAGGAGAATGCTTATGAAAAATAAAAAGCCTTTTTTTAAAGACTCTGTGTTTGACAAGTTTGACTCCTTAAATGTTTCAAGTGCATCGGAAAGTACAGGTCTTATTCAGGTTCCGCCTCTTGATGATGACGAACTTGAAAACTACAGGGATATTTCGGATATTGTATCTCTCGGAGATGAAACGCCAGGCTTCTGATTGCACAAAAAATCGGTGTAAAACTTATGTTTTACACCGATTTTTTTATTCAATCATCACATTATATGCCTTGCCCGTATATGATGCAACAAGGCTTTTAAAATCCACCGTTCCTATAGACATTGTGAGTATCATTCTGGGAAGCGGTGAAAGACGGATATTTATTGTATCATATTCAAATACAGGTTTCGCATTTTTTGCAGAGTCGCAAAAATCTTTTCCAAGTCCGCAATCTGAATCTGTTAAAATCTGTTCCCAAAGCCTTTGAAGAACTACCCCGTCTGTAAGGTCTGCGCCGAAAAATGTTTTTGCAACAATTTCAATCTCTATTTTGTCATCGTCGCCGAATTCATTAATGAGGGCAAGACTGAAATCGGTTATGTTGGAAGATGAAAACCAGTCGAGAATCTCTCCGTAAACCGAAGAAACTGTACTTATGGTTACGCTCTCATTTGCCCTCACGGCAATTATGAGATTGCCGAAAATTTTAAGTTTTGGCAAAAACACAGAAAGTTCTGACGAAAATTCAGATAGTTTCCCCGCAAAGCGAAAATACATAAATCTGTCGCCAAGACGCAAGTCAAGACTTTGACGCACAGCATCTGCGTTCAGAGGAACTGAAGATTTATCCTCCGTGAACTTTTCACCTATATACTGCGCAAATTTTTCTGCACGGGTGCTGTCAAAAAATGAGTAACTTATCATATTCTCTCTCCCCTTTAAAGAAGATTTTATGATTTAGAAGCCTAACTGTTCGGCTACAAGGATTACTTTAACTCTTTCCTTATCTCTTTGACGCGCCATAACTGTGTAATTGCAACAAATCCTCAAGTCCGAATTGCAACCTGTGGGCATATCAGAAAAATCTTTGTCAAGTGAAATACAATGCCCTTTCTCACTGCAGTATGAGTCTATCCCAAGGCGCATACAGTTTATGGGCGCTGCAATTGATTTTACTCTTTCAATCGCCGCATCGATATCTTTTACTATCTTATTGTAACCTGCCACAACGATAAGTTTTCGAGAGCCGAAAAGCATAGCGGCAACACGGTTTGAATTGCCGTCTACATTATAGAGTTCTCCGTTTTCGGTTATGGCATTTGAGCCTGAAATGTATGCATCGCAGGAAAATGCCTTGCGGTAAATTTCTTTTATTTCTTCCGGGCTTAGACCTTCGCGGTTTCGGTTATAAAATGTATAGTCGCCGTTTGAAATTAAATCAACTATTCCGCATTCTTTTGCACTCATACAACCGCCCATTGTAACGGTTTTGCAATCTGAAAGAAGTTTTTCGGCAATTTCTCTCGCTTCTTCTTTTGAACGGGCAATAAAGGTTTCCATATTATTTTTTTCAAGTGCATCTTTGCAGTTTTCAAGTCTTTTTAAGATGTGTGCTTCAACAAATTTATTTTTCATTTTTTACCCCTTATATTTGTCAAGTATATCAAACATTGAATTGAGTTTATTTTTCTGTATGGTATACATCGCTTTTCCGTTTTTAGACACGGTATAATAGCGGTCATTTTTTTCTGAGAATTCCAAAGTGACGGAATTTGAATTTTTGAGTTTGAAAGTCATTGCAAAAAGCGGATTGCCTGATGTTTGCAGTCCTACGTCATCTGCAAAAAGTCCGCATACAGAAGAGAAAATATCTCTCGAGTCCGCTTTGTCTGATACAAGGTTTGAATTTACGCTTATTGTTCCGCCTTCATTAAAATCGACTTTATAATCTTTTCCATTCCCGCTTATACTAAGAGAAGATATATTGTCCTGTTTAGCGAGGAAAAGTTGACGGTCGGCAACATCTATAAGGTTCACCTTTGCAAAATTCATAGATGACGGAAGAATTTCGTATATACTCTCCGACAAATCGAGTGACACATAATATTTATTGTTTAAAGGAGCGCTGAAATAAATTGTCTGTTTTTTACCGCTTTCATCGGTAAATGATATATAGTTTGATTTGTCAATTCCGTATTTTGAAAAATCTCCATCGTCGCTCACATAAGCGTTTATTACCATTTCTTTCACGGGTGTTATAAGGTAACTTTCAACCTCAGTATCCCTTGCCTGAACACTTACGGGGCTTATTACATTCCACGAATAGTATATACCCTTGTTCATATCTGAAGTTGTTTTTCTCATTTTAAATGAGCCGTTTCCATTTTTGAGTTCAATATCGGTTATTTTTTCAAAATCCACAATCTGAAGATAGTCACTGCGATACTGGTCAAAAGGTGCAAACATAAGAGAAACTCTTTCTCTATTGACCATATATACATCTTCTGATTCGTCAATCATAATATAACAAAGGTCTGAATCAACAGCATCATTTCCTCTGTAAACCGTCATTACCTCAGTGCCTTTGTTAAACTGAATATAATCTCGGTTTGCAAAAATTCCGTAATCTGAAAGTTTTGTTTTATCATCTACCTCTATAGCCTCTCTGTACCTCACAGACGAAAGTTCGGTAAGAAGCCTTGAAATACGGGTAGAACTCAAATGTACTTTGGGTTTTTCAGGGCATACCCAGCCCTCTTCTGTACGCTTTAAAGAATAGGTTTCACCGCCGTATGAAACCTTTATAAAGGTAACATCGTCTATCGGTGTGGTAAAGAGAACTTCTTCTTTCACGGAAACATTTCCGTCTGAGTGTGCTCCGTCTGAACCCTTGTCTTTATCAGGCATAGCCATAACTAAGGCAAGAAGACCGATAAGAACTACCAATACAAGCGATAAAATAATTATCTTTTTTTTGTTCATTACAGATGTCTCCTTCTTATCCAGATGATAAATCCACACGCAAGAATTATTACAGGAATAAGAATTACTGCAATAAATGTATAGATATACACTAACGCCTGGCTTATTGAGACTCTTGACTGAAGAATGTTCTTAGGCTGAATAAATACAGAATAAGGCTGTTCTGTCATAGTTGCCATAAGACCTGAGTAAAAGTTGGCGTTTGAGTTTACCTCTAAAAATCCTACAGAACCCGAAACGAAAAGTTTGGGTTTTTTGCCCTCGTAATTGGGTCTTGTTACCATAACTGCTACATCTGATTTCTGATAGGTGTCACCTGCTTCAAAAGTGTCAAAAAGTGAGTAAATATCACTTTTGATATAGCCGTCATCAGAGGTCTTGGCAATCGTAAATGCTGTTATATCATTTTTGTTTTTAGCCTCAACAGGTCGTGAAACAGGGAAAATAACCTGAGTGTTATCATATGCTATGAGCGATGTCATTTCGTTTTCGGGAATATTTGCAATTACATTGGTTCTGTACTTTGCATAACCCGACGCATTTTCGTCTGCCACAAGTCCGTAGCCGACATCAATTCCCCACTCTGATAAAAATGTGAAAAGTTCATAAAGGTCATCAGTTGTAGGGTCTATGAAAACCTGCACATTTCCGCCATTTAAAAGATATGAATTGAGTTTTTCAATTTCATCTGCCATATAATCTGTTTTGGGTGAATTTATAATTATAACATCGGCATTTTCGGGGATATCCTCTGACATTATATTAAGGTTGTGGAACATATATCCTGTAGTTGGCAAAACTTCGTTTTTAAAGTTATCGGCATTTAGTTTTTCGCCGTGTCCCTGAGTTACATAAGCGTTTATATCACTGCCTTTTGTAACTTTCAAAAGGGCGGAAACGAAGTACTGTTCTGCCCTTAAGGCCCCTGATACATAATCGCCTTTTATTTTATCTTTAAACATAATTACAACATCATTTACGCTTACAACAGTATTCATTCTCTCTGTTTCAAAAATGATGTTATATCCGTCTGTCAGATTTTCGCCGTTTACTTTGTAACTTGAAAGCAGTCCCGGGTTTTTCTGAGCGTCTGCTCTTTTGTATGTTATACGGTCTGAAAGAGAGTCAAATTTTTTAAGTATTTCGTCAAGTTGTACCATCTCTGTGTTTGTATCAGATGCAGGAACAAGCGAAATGATGTCTACGTCCATATCAAGTCCTGAGATAACCTCATGTGTTTTTGGGTCAAATTCTAAAACCGAGTCTTTTGTAAGGTCTATACTGAGGCTCATTTTATCTGATGCCACAAATGCTATAATGTTTACGACTATAACAACTGCTATCATAAGTGCGGCAGAGGTCATTGCCGCATACTGATGTTTTCTTTTTTTATTCAAGGCAAATCCCTCCTATTTTACTCTGCGTCTTTCTATGCGGTAAACTGTGAGAAGTGCAAAAATTACAGTTATACTCACATAGTAAAGTACATCGGTAAGTTTTATAAATCCTGTGAAAAATCCGTCAAAATGGCGTGTGATTTTCAAAACATCAATCACAGTGTCAATAATCTTTATTCCCGTTGTATTTGTAAACGCTGAAAGAAGATACATTGAAAGAAGCACTGCAATTGTTACTATTGCCGCAGTAAACTGATTTTCGGTAAGCGATGAAATGAAAAGTCCTATTGACATAAAGGCAGAGCCTAAAAGGAAAAATCCAAAATAATTTGTGAAAACTATTCCCCATTCGACATCTGTATAAAAGTTAAGAATAATCGGGAATATTATCATAACAAAAATCGGTATTAAAAGTACAATTATTGCAGAAATTAGTTTTCCCCACACTATTGAAGAAACGCTTATGGGAGATGTAAGGAGAAGTTGGTCTGTTCTTGTACCTCTTTCTTCTGCTATAAGACGCATTGTAAGAAGCGGGGTCATTATAACAAACACAAGGGGAAGAGATGAAAAAACAAGACCTATATTTGAACTTTCGCCGAAAAGATTATACATTGAAAAGAAAATTGCACCCACGCACACAAGTACGCCGATAAACACCCATGCAATAGGTGTACCGAAATATATGCGAAGTTCTTTTTTGATTATCGGTTTCATTTATCTTCACCACCTTTGTCTGTTGTGAGAGAGATGAAAATATCTTCAAGTGAAATATCATATGATTTAAACATAAGTATAGCCATTGATGCGTTTGCAATTTCCTTGAAAAGTTCGCGTCTTATATCATAGCCGTTTTTAGCAACTATGATATAGTCAAGGCTGTTTTCTTCGCCCTCTCCTTTGCATTCAAAGCGTTCAATGCCTGAAAGCGAAGAGAGAACTTTTTCTATTTTATCTTTTTCACCCTCAATTCTTGCCACATATCTGTTTTTGCCCGAAACAAGTTCTGCAAGATTTTCGGGGGTGTCTTCTGCGATGATTTTGCCTTTGTTTATAATAAGAACTCTGTCGCATACTGCACTTATTTCAGATAGAATGTGCGAACTTATAAAAAGAGTTTTCTTTTTGCCAAGGTCTGATATAACATTTCTTATATCAATTATCTGCATCGGGTCGAGACCGACTGTAGGCTCGTCTAAAATAAGGAGTTCAGGGTCGCCGATGAGTGCCTGTGCTATACCTACCCTTTGTCTGTAACCTTTGGAAAGGTTTTTGATAAGGCGGTCTTTTACATCGGTTATTCTTACTTCTTCTAAAATTGCATCTATCGAGGAAACATCTGCCTCTTTTATTCCGCATACAAATTCGAGATATTCCGTAACTGTCATATCAAGATAAAGCGGGGGAATTTCAGGAAGATAACCGATTTTTTTCTTATATGCCTTGGGGTCGTCTAAAATATCTATTCCGTCTATGGAAACAGAGCCTTCAGTTGATGCGATATAGCCTGTTATTATGTTCATAGTTGTGCTTTTTCCTGCACCGTTAGGGCCGAGAAAGCCAAGTATCTCTCCCGATTTCACATCGAAACTGATACTATCCAGCACCGTTTTTGAGCCGTATTTTTTGGTGAGATTTTCTACTTTAATCATATAAAAATCCTTTCCCGAATTTATACCAAAACTGTCAGCGCCACGCAAAATGACGCTGACAGTTTTATATTATTCTTCGTTTTTAACTATGCTTATGCCAAGTTCTTCAAGTTGTTTTGCATCTACTGTGTCGGGCGAACCTGTCATAAGTTCAGACGCATTCTGTACTTTGGGGAATGCTATAACATCACGGATAGAATCGCAACCGTCAAGGAGCATAAGCATTCTGTCAAAGCCGTATGCCATACCGCCGTGGGGTGGAGCGCCGTATTTGAAAGCATCAATAAGGAAGCCGAAACGTGCCTGGATTTCGTCCTCTTTTAAACCTATAACTTCAAACATTTTCTGCTGAAGGTCGGAGTTATATATTCTCATACTTCCTCCGCCAAGTTCCACACCGTTTAAGATTATGTCATATGCTTTTGCTCTAACTTTGCCGGGGTCGGTGTCAAGAAGAGAGAGGTCTTCGTCTTTGGGTGCGGTAAAGGGGTGGTGCATCGCTACATAGCGCTTGTCCTCTTCATCATATTCGAGAAGCGGGAAATCTGTCACCCAGAGGAAATTGAATTTATTTGCATCAATGAGATTATATCTCTTTGCAATTTCTATACGAAGTGCGCCGAGAGATGCATAAACTACGCTGTCTTTATCTGCAACGATAAAGATTACATCGCCTGTTTCGGCATTTGTCTTTTCAATGATTTTATTCATCTCGTCTTCAGAGAGGAATTTCGCAATCGGCGACTGAATGCCGTCGGGATTGAGTTTAATCCACGCAAGACCTTTTGCTTTATATGTTTTTACAAATTCGCCGAGTGCGTCTATATTTTTACGGCTGATTTGTTCGCCAAGACCCTTGGCATTTATCGCTCTAACACTTCCGCCGTTTTCAATTGCTCCTGCAAACACTGAAAATTCACACTTTTCAACAATTGATGAAATATCTGTGAGTTCAAGACCGAAACGGGTGTCGGGCTTATCGGAACCGAAACGGTCCATAGCCTCTTTGTAGGGCATACGGATAAAGGGTGTTTCAAGGTCGATATCTTTAATTTCCTTGAAAACTCTCTTTAAAAGACCTTCGTTTACTGTCATTACATCGTCTTCGTCAACACAAGACATTTCAAGGTCAATCTGAGTAAATTCAGGCTGACGGTCTGCTCTTAAGTCTTCATCGCGGAAACATTTTGCAATCTGGAAATATCTGTCCATAGG
>JAZQDA010000065.1:0-20615 GCA_045546535.1 Clostridia bacterium
GTAAAAAAAGACATTGTCCTTTTGGACGATGTCTTTTTTTCATAATTAAAAAGGAGTCGAACCTTGAGAAGGTCCGAGCGGAGAAAAAACAGTCCGGCGGGCTGTTTAGAGCGAGGAGTGGCAAGACGGGTACCGAAGCCGTAGGCTTGGGTCGGCGAAGCCTTTCAGATTGCGAAGCAATATGATGTCCTTCCAGCGCTGCATGAAAAGACATTGTCCTTTTGGACGATGTCTTTTTTTCATAAAGCCAAGAAGAGCCAAATCACGCAAGGTCGAAAACTCTTTGACCTAAAACGCAGAGAAATTTTGCAGATTTTCAATGCGGAGGACGAAGATAGGCTGACGCCTTTCAAGGACGACAAGTTGAAAAGGGGCAAATTTATCAAGTTTAAGGCTGTGTGATTTTGGCTATTCTTGGCTCTTAAAGGACTCGAACCTTGAGATGCAGTGTTTAGTGATATTTGCCTTCGGCAAGTGTTTAGTGTTTAGTTAAAAAACAAAGTTCCACTAACCACTAACCACCAACCACTGTTTTTATTGACAATTTCTCTTAAATTGTATAAAATAATATAATAGAAAAAAGAAAGAAGGCTGATTATATGAAAATTTTTCAAAACGATTTTATAATGCAAGGCATTGAACTTATATTAAGACTTATAATCGCCGCAATCTGCGGATATGTTATAGGGTCAGAGAGAAACACCCGCAGAAAAGAAGCGGGAATACGTACACATATAATCGTTGCAATAGCATCGTGTCTTATGATGGAGATTTCAAAATACGGCTTTAAAGATATCGGCGATTTTGACGGTGCAAGACTTGCCGCACAGGTAGTTTCAGGTATAGGTTTTCTTGGCGCGGGAATGATTTTTGTACATAAAAACACAGTAAAAGGTCTTACTACTGCAGCAGGTATCTGGGCGACATCGGGTATTGGTATGGCAATCGGTGCAGGTATGTATATGATAGGCATAGTAACTACTGCGCTTATAATGATACTTCAGGTGTTTTTCCATAAAAAGACAGGATTTTTGCGCCATCTGAATTTTGAAACAATCGTATTTAAAGTAACAGACTGCCCTCAGGCGCTTGATACTGTAAAGAGCATCATTGAGAAAAATGATATTTCTTTAGATGTTATAGGCGTTAAAAAACTTGAGAACGATATTTTGAAGATTGAAGTTCAGATAAGTTTTTATAACGGATTTGATATGTTTGCATTTGTAAAAAGCGCAACAGAGGAAGAAATCGTACAATCGGTATATAATGTATAATGTTGCATTTTAAGTGATTTTGGTGTACAATAAAGAAAGTTAAATCCAACCGACAGGGAGGTAATTACAGTGATTTTCCCGAAAAATAAAAAACTAGAGCAACAAGAGGCACAAAAACAACTTGAACTTCAGAAGATTGAAGAGGAAAACCGTCTTTTAGAAGAGCAAAAACGCATAGAAGAAGAGCAGAAACAAAAAGAGCAGGAGGAGGCGGTAAAAAATACCACCCCATATAAGTTTTCTGCGCCAAATCCTATGCCCAAAGACCTTGTTGCAGTGCTTAAAGATATGTTCAAAAGACTTTTTCCTGACGTATTGAAAGCCTACCTTGTCAGCGCTCAGTATGAGGAAAAGAAAGGCTATCTTTTGGTTGTAGATATCGATGCAAAGTTTTTGAGAATTATAAACCTCTATCTTGACGGCGA
Source organism: Clostridia bacterium (assembly GCA_045546535.1). GTDB lineage: Bacteria > Bacillota > Clostridia > UMGS1810 > UMGS1810 > RGIG1828. Next base: position 1,700 of record JAZQDA010000065.1, read on the forward strand.
AACCAAAAAGGTGAGAGATGATATCCCGATTGCCTGTGTTCTTTATTCCCGTTCAGGCAACCTTACAGACGGTATGGCACCTTTTTACAGAAAAGAGGGTACTGAACCTGCGACAATTCTTTCGCTTTCTGATTTTACAGTAAAAGAAACAGATACAGGCTTTTTGTTTGAAGAACTTTTTGAAAAGCAGGAAAATCTTCAAGAAACTAATGAAGAGAGTGCAGAGGAATACGATGAGGCAGACAGCACACCCACAGAAGATGATGACGATACTGTAAAAGTTAAACCCGAAACCAAAGAGCAACTTTTCGCTCTTATTACAAGACTTGGCAAAGATAATTCAGAGGGAAATCTTGACATTTCAAAATCTGCATTCGGTGAGTTTGAGTTTTATATTCCATATGCTTCCGATTTGGCAGACGGCTCTTATTCAGATGAAGTTTTAAGCCAGATCCCTGAAGATATAAAACAGATTTATCTTGTAAACCGCGAAAACGGAATAAAGGCGATGGCGTTTTTCACAGATGAAGAAAATGCCCTTGCGTTTTCAAAAGAGCATGGCACAGGCGTTTTAAAACTTAGTTACAATAGTTATAAAACGGCAGTCTCTGAAGAAATAATTCCGCCTCCGTCAGCAGAAGGGATTATAATTAATCCTGATTTAGAGCAGATACTGCTTCCGCCCGACTATCCGCTTTTATAATTCAAACGAAAGGCAGGGTACAAATGATGAAAATATTTACCTTAATACTTGCTTTGACACTTGTATTTTCTTTTTCTGCTTGTTCTTCTTCAAAGGTTGACCCAGAGACAGGCTCCTCGCTTTCTGAGGAAGAAATAAATTCCAAATATGAGCAGATGGTGAAAGAGGACGAGGCGGGACTTCTTGACGCAGACTATAATCCAATAACCGATAGTTTCACTCCCGTCGATTTTCAGATTACAAAAACAGATGACACCACTGCTTTTAATCTTCCTGAAAATTCATTTGCAACCATAACGCAAACAAAGACGGATTTTAGTTTCTTTGATAAAAATTTGCCGTCTGACAGTTTCATTGGCGAATTTAAAACTGCAAAAGGCGTAAGCCTTTCAAATAGTGTAAACGAAATCATTGACGCATACAAAACCGAGTGGAAAAATGTAATTTCCAGAAAAAGTGATGGATTGTATGTTGAATATAATGAAGATTACGATGCTGAGGTTATTAGTTTCGGCTTTAAGTCAGATGATTCACTTTCGTTTTCGCCGATAAGGGCAAAAGATCTTTTAAAAGTTTTACAAACCCGTGATTTTTCCGGTGACGGTTATGTCGGCACAAAAGACATTGAAACAATTGTCAAAGGCAATCAGACCGTTGCAATAGTAGATATAATTCCCTCGTCCGACGCAAAGGCGACAACGATAAAAATAAGCAGGTTTGACAAAGCACAAAAAGAAGAATAAAAACACTTTGGACCCCCTGAAAAATCAGGGGGTCTTTTCTTGACATACCCGCAAATTATTGCTATAATAAATAATGATATATTATATGATAGAATGACTGCAGTATATTTTGCAGAACTTTATGTATTCATCATCGGAGGTACCAAATGCTCAAGCACGACCATATGCAGATAAATCAAGAAGGACACCTTGTTCTTGCAGGGTGTGACACAACCGATTTATGTAAAAAATACGGCACACCTCTCTATGCTTTCGACGAAGACCGTATCAGAGAAAATATGAGAGAGTATAAAAATTCAATAGATGAGTTTTATGGCGGAAAAGGACTTTGCCTTTATGCAAGTAAGGCTTTCAGCACAATGTATATGTATAAAATCGCTCAGGAAGAAGGCTTAGGCGTTGATGTTGTTTCGGGCGGTGAACTTTATACTGCTTTAAAGGCGGGATTTAACCCCCAAAACATAGTTTTTCACGGCAATAATAAAAGTGCTGAAGAAATAGAAATGGCAATCAAAGAAAATGTCGGCAGAATTGTTGTTGACGGCGACGGCGAGATTGAAAAAATCGATTTTTTCTGCCGTAAATATTCCAAAAAGGCAAATATCTTAATAAGAGTAAAACCGGGCGTAGATGCACACACACACGAGTTTATCTCTACAGGGCACATAGATTGTAAATTCGGCTTTGCAATTGCAAATGGCGAGGCGCTGGAATTTATCCGCTATGCAATGACTTTTAAAGACACTGTAAACATAACAGGACTTCATTGCCATATCGGTTCACAGATTTTTCTTTTTGAACCATTCCGCCACACCGCAGAGATTATGATGAATTTCTATGTTACACTCAAAAACGAACTCGGTCTCACTCTTCCTGAACTTGATATGGGCGGAGGTTTTGGCATAAAATATGTTGAGTCAGATACCCCTGTGTCATTTAAAGGCTACATAGAAGCAATTTCAGATACAATTAAAGATATATGCACACAAAACGGCATTGACATTCCGTTTATCTATATGGAACCGGGGCGCTCAATCGTAGGCGATGCAGGTATCACACTCTATAGCGTCGGCACAGTGAAAGACATTAAAAATGTCAGGAAATTCGTGTCTGTAGACGGCGGTATGGCAGATAACCCCCGCTACATTCTCTATGGAAGCGAGTACGATGCGATAATTGCAAACAGGGCAAATGATAAGGCTGAGGAGTATGTAACCCTGTGCGGTAAATGCTGTGAGTCGGGCGATATCTTAATTGAAAAATGCCATCTTCCCAAAGTAAAATCAGGCGATATAGTTGCAGTGATGTCAACGGGAGCGTATAACTATTCAATGGCAAGTAATTATAACCGTCTTCCAAGACCCTGTGCAGTTATGGTATCAAAAGGCAAAGATAAGTTAATAATCAAAAGAGAAACCTATGAAGATATTATAAAAAATGACATTTTATAAAGGAGCATTCTGTAAATGATAATGGGCTCGTCTTTAATTGAACTTTTAATAAGAATACCCGTAATCCTTTTTGCAATTACCGTTCACGAAAGTGCTCATGGTTATATGGCATATCTTATGGGCGATTCTACTGCAAGGTACAGGGGCAGAATAAGCCTTAATCCCTTAAGGCATTTAGACCCCGTCGGTGCTCTGTGTATGCTTCTTTTCGGCTTTGGCTGGGCAAAACCCGTGCCTGTAAACCCCGGGTATTTCAAAAAGAGGAAACTTGGAACAATCCTTGTAAGTCTTGCAGGACCTTTTTCGAATTTTCTCACGGGTCTTATCAGTTGTATAATTTATTATCTCATTTCCCGTTTCGTAAATTACAATACGACACTTCTTCAATTTATCATTCTCGTTTTAAGACAAAGTGTTTTTATGAATGTCGGTCTTATGATATTTAATCTCATTCCCGTTCCGCCCCTTGACGGCTCAAAGGTAGTTATGGAATTTCTTCCGTACAGATGGCAATATGAGATATACCGCTATGAAAGATATTTCAGCCTGATACTTATTCTTCTTGTGTATGCGGGAACAATGACTCCTGTGCTTAGTTTTTTGCAAATGGGGGTACTTTCTTTCTATGATTTTGTGAGTATGGGAATTTATAATTTGATTTTCTGATTATAAACGGTGGTACAAATGGAAAAATTAACGTTTAAGATTGAACAGTTTGAAGGTCCCTTAGACCTTTTGGAACATCTTATAAAACGAAATAAACTCGATATCTGCAATATATCTTTAATCGCAATAACCGACCAGTATATAGAATATTTAAACTCTATGCAGGAAATGGACCTTGATGTATCTAGCGACTTTTTGGTAGTTGCATCAGACCTTCTCTATATAAAATCAAAGGCACTTCTTCCTAAACACGAAGAAGAACAAGACCCCGAAGAGATTGCGAACAGTCTTACCGAGGCACTCAAACAGCGCCACAGAATGAAACTTATAAGCGAAAAGTTTAAAGTGATGCAGTATGACGGCTCTTATTACTTTTTTAAAGATGCCGAAGAAATCCCCAAAGAAGAAAATCCGAAAAGACATATCGGTTCAGGAAGCATAGATAAACTTTACGAAGCGTTTCTGACGATTATTGAAAAAAGCGAACGCCGTCAGCCGCCGTCAAAAGAAAGTTTTGAAGGTATAGTAAGAAGAGAGGCAGTGTCTGTAAAGAAAAAGGCTACAGGCCTTGTAGGAAATTTAAGGAAAAAGAAAAAAATACAATTTGCCGATGCATTTAAAGACGCCGCCCACAAAACAGAAATTGTTGCAATCTTCCTTGCGATACTTGAACTTATGAAACTCAATCACATATATGTTTACGATGACGAAAAAGGCAACATAATGCTCTCACTCGGCGAAAAAGCAAATGAAGAAACCGAATATAATTTTGAATAAACGGAGATAGAAAATGTCAGATACACAAAATGAAGCAAAACTTCAGGCGATGCTCTTTGCAAGTGGCGAAGCAGTTCCCGTAAAAAGACTGGCAGAAGTTTTGGAACTTTCACAAACAAAAACATATACTCTTTTGGACAAACTCAGCAAAAAGTATGAAGAAGATAAGTCTACCGGTATAAGACTTGTCCGCTTAGAGGATTCATACCAACTTTCAACCAAAAGAGAGTACTATGAATGCATACGCACACTTACAGAGAAAAAACGAAGAGCATCGCTTACAAATGCGGGACTTGAAGTTCTCTCAATCGTAGCATACAATCAGCCTATAACAAGAAGTTCTATAGAATTTATAAGGGGAGTTAATTCAGACGGTCCTTTAAATAATCTTATATCTGCAGGTCTTGTCGAAGAAGTCGGCAGACTCGATGCCCCGGGACGTCCCATTCTTTTCGGTACGGGAGAGGAGTTTCTGAGATGCTTTAATCTCACATCAATCGCAGACCTTCCCGATGTTGAACTTGAATATAATTTTGAAGATTTAAACCGCGAACTTGTAGACGGCAAACAAATAGAGTTTGAAGATAAAAGCGAAGCGGAAACAGGCTTAGAAAATGATAATGAGGAAAAGGCGGAAGACATTGAAGATACACTTATCGAAACAGAGGAGTAATCTTTTATGAATGCTATGGGTTATGTGTTTACAATACTTATATCTGCTTTTGTAATTCTTTTGATACTTATTCTCTTTATCCGAATAAACCTTTGTGTCACTTTTTCAAAAAAATTGCATTCAAAAACTCGTTTTTTTATTAACCTTGAATTTTTCGGGGGCAGAATAAAAAAGAAAATAGATTTGGCAAAAAAGGCAAAAAAAGAGACTGAAGCCATTGAAAAAGATATTGAGAGTGTAAAACTTTCGTTTAAAGAAAAGGTGAAAAAATACTACCACACTTTTAAACTTATAAAAGGAACGTGGGACAAGTCTAAATTGAGTGTCAGAAAAAGAATTCTTTTAAAAAAGACTTCGCTCTCTGTTACATTCGGTACAGGCGATGCAGCCCATACGGGAATTCTTACAGGTATTTTGTGGGCGGGAATATATGATGTAATTGCATTTATATCAAAATTTATCCGTGTTACACAGCCTGAAATCTGTGTCAACCCCATTTATGACGAAGAAAGTCTTGAGATAAAGGGAGAGTGTATATTAACCCTTTCTCTTGCCAATATTATAAGCATAATTACAAGACTTTCATTAAATTATTTTTTAGTAAAGAGAAAATTAAGAAAAAAAGAAAAGGCGGCGATTACAAATGGCAACTCCGATTGAAGGTCTTATGAATGAAGTTTTATCCAATTTAAAACTTATGACAGATGTAAACACAATAGTCGGTGAATGTATCACCACACAGGACGGCACAACCGTTATCCCCGTTTCCAAAGTTGCTTTCGGCTTTGGCGCGGGCGGAAGCGAGTTCAGTGCAAAACCAGAGGGCAAAAGCAAAGATGAAGCACTCTTCGGCGGAGGAGCAGGTGGAGGAGTAAGCGTTAAACCGATGGCATTTTTGGTCATCAAAAATGACAGTATAAGACTTCTTCCCGTAACAAACGCTATGACAACACTTGATAAAGTAGTTGATATGGTTCCTGACCTTTTAAACAAACTCAACGGCTTTATCCTTGAACTCAAAGACAAAAAAACAGATATTGAAGACTAATAATGTAATAATAAATCACCTGCATTCTATAATTATAGTGGCAGGTGATTTTTTTGTTTAAGTTTATAATTTGTTTTGTGCTTGTTTTTTCTTGTTCTTTCCCTAAAATCTCATGTTCTGCACCGTCTGTAAGCGCCCAGGGGGCAATCCTTATAGAAAATTCTACCGGAAAAGTTTTGTGGGAGAAAAATGCACACACCAAAATGCCTATGGCAAGTACCACAAAGATTATGACCGCAATATGCGCAATTGAAAACACAGACCCAAACACGCTTATAACCGTAGACGATAAAGCGGTAGGGATAGAGGGGTCGAGTGTATATCTTGCAAAAGGAGAGAAAATAACAATAGAAGACCTTTTGTATGCGATGATGCTCAATTCAGGTAACGATGCCGCTACCGCTCTTGCTTGTGCAGTTTCAGGGAGCGTTGAAAACTTTTGTATACTTATGAATAAAACAGCACTTAAAATCGGTGCAAAAAACACTCAGTTTAAAAATGCATCGGGACTTTATGAAGACGGACACTATACAACCGCATATGACCTTGCTCTTATAAGCATATATGCTATGAAAAATCCCGTCTTTAAAAAAATAGTTTCAGAAAGAGAAAAAACAATTTCAAACGGCGATAAGCCGTATAAACGCTCTCTCAGAAACCATAATAAACTTCTCTGGCGTTATGACGGGTGCATAGGCGTAAAAACAGGATATACAAAAAAATGCGGAAGATGCCTTGTTTCAAGTGCACTGCGCGACTCTGTGATGCTCACTGCAGTGACCTTAAATGCCCCTGATGACTGGAACGACCATACAAATCTTTTAGATTACGGCTTTTCAAGATGTGTTTCAGTTCCCATTGCAACAGAGGGCGGATATTGTATGACGGTGGAAGTTGAGGGGTCAGACGAAAAGAGCGTAGGGGTGAAATTTAAAAATTCGCTCTATGCAATTATGATTGATTCAGGTTTAAAAAATTTTGAAATAAAATATAAATTAAACCCAAAAATAAAAGCACCGTTAAAGGATGGAGAAACTGTCGGAAGTGCACATCTTTATATTGGAAATACTCTTTGCTCATCAACAGACCTTATATGTGCAAAAAGCGTTGCGGCGAGTGTGAAAAAAGGCTTTGCAGAAAACTTTATTTCTTCGTTAAAAACCTTTTTGTCTCTTTACAAACACACAGAAAAGTTGTATAATTACAGGCGGTAAAACTGAACTTATTAAACTTGTAGTAAGGACAATTGTTATGGATTTCAAAACATATGCAAAAAGTTATCAAAGCAATATATCGTTAGAACTTGCAAGGGTGGAAAAACTTCTCGAGAAATGCTCATATCCCGATAAGGATTTAAAAATTATTCATATTGCGGGAACAAACGGCAAAGGCTCTGTATCAAGTTTTATAGCAAAAGGGCTTGAGTATATGGGAGAAAAATGCGGAAAATTTTCATCGCCCGAACTTTATGACATAACCGATACAATAAGCGTAAACGGTCAAAATATAACAGTTTCTGAACTTGATAAAATCTATTCGTTTTTAGAACCCTTATGCGACGAGGTTTTTGCTGAAATCGGGGAAAGACCCTCCCAGTTTGAAATAAATTTTGTCGCATCTCTTTTGTTTTTTAAAAGCAAAAACTGTACCCATGCCGTTATAGAATGCGGTATGGGCGGTCTTGGCGATGCCACAAATGCGATAGGGGATTCCTGCGTCTGTGTTATAACAAAGATTTCTCTTGACCATATGACATACCTCGGAGACAGTTTAGATAAAATTGCGGAAAACAAATGCGGAATTTTCAAGAAATCTTCAAAAGTTTTTTCAACCCCCGAAAATGCCCCCGTTATGCACATTATAGAAGAAAAAGCAGAGAAAAACTCATTTGAGGTGTGCAATAGTTTAGACCATAAACCGATGAACGATATGCACTCAATAGTACAGGTCGGAGAAAAATGGGTAAAACTTTCTTTGAAAGGTACTCATCAGGTTTATAATGCCTCTCTTGCCTCGGCGGTGCTTTCGTACCTTGGTGCTGATGAACAGCAAATCGCATACGCACTTTCAAATGCAAAAAACAGAGCAAGATGCGAATTTATAAAAGAAAATATCTGCTTTGACGGCGCTCATAATCCCGACGGAGTAAAAGTACTTGTTGACAGCATAAACAGTATGGATATTAAAGGCAAAGTTATATTTATAACCGGCTTTATGAAAGACAAAGACTATAAAAATGCATTTCTATGCCTTAAAAATCTTAAAGTAACAGACTTTGAAATCTATACAGTCAATGTGAACTCTAATCCGAGAAGCGAAAAAAGTGAAATCTTAAAAAGCGAAATTGAAAAACTAGGCTTTAAGGCAACTTCTTTCACCGATGTAAATACAGCTCTTGATATGGCTGAGGGGAAAGCAGATTTTATATTCATTTTCGGTTCACTGTATCTTTACAAAGAAATAAAAAGGCGGTGAGATTTTGAGAATCGATAAACTCATTTCAAACAGTACCCCTTACGGCAGAAAAGAAATTAAAAATTTCATAAAAAAAGGACAAGTCCTTGTAAATGGCAAAAGCGTTAAGGACGCAGGAATGCACGTTGATGAAAAAAATGATGAAATAACTCTTTCGGGCGAAAAAATAGTTTATAAAGAGTTTGTCTATCTTATGCTCAATAAACCCGCAGGATACATAAGTGCAACTTTTGATAAGCACTATAGCGTAGTTACAGACCTTGTGAGCGAAGAATTTTCTCATTTTGATGTTTTCCCCGTCGGAAGACTTGACATTGACACCGTAGGTCTTCTGATTTTAACAAATGACGGCGACCTTGCACATAGACTTCTGTCGCCCAAATCCCACGTTGCAAAAACATATTTTGTGCGTTCGGCAAAACCTTTGTGCGAAAAAGACATACAAACCTTTAAAAACGGAATTGAACTTGAAAAAGATTTTACAACTCTTCCTGCCACCCTATGCCCACTGGACACAGGAGAAAACGAATCATATGTTACCATATACGAGGGCAAATTTCATCAGGTAAAGAGAATGTTTGAAGCGGTAGATAATGAGGTTTTATATCTGAAACGAATTTCAATGGGTCCCATAACCCTTGACGAATCTCTGGGAGAGGGAAAAATAAGACCGCTGACTGAGGAAGAAACCGAAGCGCTTCTTTCTCTAAATTAAAGGAGATACAAAATGGATATTATAAAAACACTTGCAAAAGACCTTTCTTTAAGCGAAAAACAGGTACGCGATACAGTTGCCCTCATTGATGACGGCAATACTATCCCTTTTATTGCCCGTTACAGAAAAGAGGTAACAGGCTCACTTGATGACGAAATCCTCCGCCGTCTTTTTGACCGTCTTACATATCTTCGCTCACTTGATGAAAGAAGAGAAGAAATACTGCGACTTATAGACGAGCAGGGAAATCTCACCGATGAACTCAGGGAAAAAATAAACAGTGCCAGTGTCTTACAGGAACTTGAAGACATATACCGCCCGTTCAGACCGAAAAGACGCACCCGTGCAACAATTGCCAAAGAAAAGGGACTTGAGCCCTTAGCAAACCTCATATATCTTCAGGCGGAGACAAAGGGGAGTCCCTTTGATTTTGCATCTGAATACATAAACGAAGAAAAAGAAGTCCTTACCCCCGAAGATGCAATTGCGGGGGCTATGGATATAATTGCAGAATCAATTTCAGACGATGCCGACTACCGCAAAGAAATACGCTCGATGACTTTTTCAAACGGCATAATTTCTTCAAAAGCAAACACCGAAGAAGACAGTGTGTATGCAATGTACTATGACTTTTCAGAGCCTGTCAAAAAAATTGCAGGACACAGAGTCCTTGCAATAAACAGAGGCGAGGCGGAAAAGATGCTCTCTGTTTCGGTTGATGTGAATGAGGAAATGATAATTTCTTATCTCGAGTCTGAAATCGTAAAAGATTCAATCTTTTCACAGATAATGAAAGATACAATCGCCGACTCATACAAACGCCTTATTCAGCCCTCTGTTGAAAGAGAAATAAGAAATACACTTACTGAAGATGCAGGTGAACAGGCAATCGGACTTTTTTCAAAAAATCTTCACCAACTTCTTATGCAGCCGCCGCTCAAAGGGAAAACCGTCCTCGGTCTTGACCCCGGATACCGTACGGGTTGTAAACTGTGCGTAGTTGATGAAACAGGTAAAGTTTGCGATACAGGTGTGGTATTTTGCACACTTGAGCACCACGATAAAGAAAAAAGCGCTCAGTATGTAAAATCGCTTATAAAAAAATACGGTGTTGAACTCGTTGCCATAGGTAACGGTACGGCATCTAAAGAATCTGAAATATTTATCGCATCACTCATTAAAGAACTCGATACCAAAGTTTATTATATGATGGTAAGCGAAGCGGGAGCGTCTGTGTATTCTGCATCAAAACTTGCATCAGAAGAGTTCCCTGATTTTACTGTTGAACAAAGAAGTGCGGCATCAATTGCAAGAAGAGTTCAGGACCCGTTGGCTGAACTTGTAAAAATAGATCCCAAAGCCATAGGGGTAGGACAGTATCAGCACGATATGAACCAGAAAAGGCTTTCAGATGCCCTCGGCGGAGTTGTTGAAACTTGTGTAAACTCTGTCGGAGTAGATTTAAACACTGCATCAGCACCTCTTCTTTCATATGTTGCGGGAATCTCTTCCCCGATTGCAAAAAATATTGTAAAGTACCGCGAAGAAAACGGTAAATTCAAAAACCGTACCCAACTTTTAAAGGTGGCAAAACTCGGTCCGAAAGCCTATACACAATGTGCGGGATTCTTAAGAATATCGGGCGGAGAGAATTTCCTTGATGCAACAAGTGTCCACCCCGAAAGATACAAAGAAGCAAATGAACTCATTTCGGTACTCGGCTACGGAAAAGAAGATATCTCAAAAGGTGCGCTTCCCGACATAAAAGAAAGAGTCAAAGATATAAACCTTGATGATTTCTGCAAAACCTATGATATAGGCAAACCCACTCTGACAGACATAATAGATTCTCTCTCAAAGCCGTCGCGAGACCCCCGAGATGAGATGCCAAAGCCCGTTTTAATGGAAGATGTTATGAGCATTGAAGACTTAAAGCCGGGAATGATAATGACGGGCACAGTAAGAAATGTTATAGATTTCGGTGCATTTGTCGACATCGGCGTTCATCAGGACGGACTTGTGCATATATCACAAATAAGCAACAAGTTTATAAAGCACCCGACAGATGTTTTGTCTGTAGGAGATGTTGTGAAAGTAAAGATTATAGATGTTGATTTAAAAAAGCAGAGAATATCTCTTTCAATGAAAGAAATCTGATTTGTCAAGTCCAAAAATTAAGGTTAAAAAAACTCTTTATTTGTGCATAAATTACAAACTTTTAAACCTTGTTTTTATCCATCTGGCAAAAGGTGAACGTTTTTTGAAAAAACATTCAAAAAATGCGGGTTCTTTTGTGCAAAAAGACCATTAAACTTGTCGGTTTTGATACCTTTGAAGTTCGTTTTTTGGGGTTTTATGCAAACTGAACAAATATTCAAAATAATTTTGTTGATTTACCCATTAGCAAAAGAAAAGCGTTTGTGCTATAGTATATTTATACTATGTAAGTGATATTTTTAGGAGGTCACAAAATGGCAAGTTTAAATTTAAAAAACATCTACAAGACATATGCCGGTGGCGTAACAGCAGTTTCCGACTTCTGTCTTGATATTGAAGACAAGGAGTTCATCGTTTTAGTAGGTCCTTCAGGTTGCGGTAAATCCACAACACTCAGAATGATTGCAGGTCTTGAGGAAATTTCTCAGGGTGAATTATATATCGGCGACAAACTTGTAAATGATATTGCTCCCAAGGACAGAGATATTGCAATGGTTTTCCAGAACTACGCACTCTATCCCCATATGACAGTTTTTGAGAATATGGCATTTGCTCTCAAACTCAGAAAACGTCCTAAAGAAGAAATCAGACAGCGCGTAACAGAGGCTGCAAAAATCCTCGATATCGAACACCTTCTCGACAGAAAACCTGCTGCACTTTCCGGCGGTCAGAGACAGCGTGTAGCGCTTGGCCGTGCTATCGTTCGTGAACCTAAGGTATTCCTTATGGACGAACCTCTCTCAAACCTCGATGCTAAACTTAGAGTTCAGATGAGAACAGAAATCTCCAAACTCCATCACAAACTTCAGACAACATTTATCTATGTAACCCACGACCAGACAGAAGCGATGACAATGGGTACAAGAATTGTTGTTATGAAAGATGGCTTTGTTCAGCAGATTGACTCTCCTATAAACCTTTACAACAAACCTGTTAATATGTTCGTTGCAGGTTTTATCGGAAGCCCACAGATGAACTTTACAACATGCACAGTTGAAGAAGAAAACGGCGGAGTATACCTCAAATTTGCAGGAAACTCAATCAAACTTCCCGAAGGTGTTGTTACAAAAGTTAAAGAAGCAGATTGCATCGGCAAAGAAGTTATCCTCGGTATCAGACCTGAAGACCTTCACGATGAAGAAGCATTCATTTCTCTCAATCCCGACGCTACAATTGAAGCGAAAGTTGAAGTCACAGAACTTATGGGTGCTGAAACATTCCTTTATCTCAAAGTCGGCGAATCAAACTTCACAGCAAGAGTTGATCCCAGAAGCACCGCAAAAGTTGAAGATGTTATCAAAATCGGCGTAGATATGAACAAAATCCACCTCTTTGATAAAGAAACAGAAGTTGCTATCCTCAACTAATTAAAATGAAATTATAAAAATACTGTCGCAGTATTGCGACAGTATTTTTTTTGTGGTATAATTACGATGAACAATCTTTGTGACAATCAGATATTTCACAAAAGAAGGAGATAATATATTGAGAAAAATAAAATTGATTTTGTCCATTATTATAATAGGAATAGTAGTTTTCGCACTCTTAAAGGGCACACACTTTTTAGGTGAGGTGCTTTCTCTGTCAGAATATGAGGGCGAATCGGTTGCGGTAACTGTCAATATGGGTGATACCGCTTCATCAGTTGCGCAAAAACTGGAAGATATGGGCATAATAAAAAGCAAATACGCATTTATAATAAGGTATAAACTTTTCCAAAGAAATACCCCTGTATATTTTGGCGATCATATGATAAATAATGGAATGGACACAGATGATATTATTAAAGTCTTTACAACGATGCCGAAAAATACAGGAACACTTATGCTCACAATCCCCGAGGGCTATACAGTAGAGCAAATTGCCGAAAAATTAGAGGGCATGGGAATCTGCACTTATGATGATTTCGTAAATGAGGTACAAAACGGAAAATTCGACTATGAATTTATAAAGCATATCCCAAAGGCAAATTATAAATACAGACTCGAGGGTTTTCTTTTCCCCAACACCTATGAAATATATGTAAATGACTCTGCTCATAATATTATCAATAAAATGCTTAGAGAATTTGAAAAAAATTACAAACAGAACTTTAGTACGTATGATAATATTTTTGAGATTGTAACAATGGCATCGGTAGTCGAAAGGGAAGCGGTAATAGATTCTGAAAGGGCAAAAATTGCAGGAGTAATCAAAAACCGTATAGAAAAAGGAATGCTACTTCAGATTGATGCAACAGTTGTTTATGCAAAATCTTCGGGACGCTATGATATTACCGAGGTAACATATAAGGATTTAGAGGTAGATTCTCCTTATAACACATATAAAAATAAAGGTCTTCCCCCGGGCCCCATATGCAGTGCGGGAATAAAATCAATAATTGCCTCAGCAAAACCTGAACAGCATCAGTGGCTTTTCTATCATACCGACGAGGTGAAAAAAGACGGCAGTCATATTTTCACCAAAACCTTTGATGAGCATATAGCAACTATGAATTAAATACTAGGAGAAATGTATGAAAATACTTTTTGATTTATTTCTAACTTTTGCCCGAATCGGTGCTTTTACTTTCGGCGGAGGCTATGCGATGCTTCCTATGATACAAAAAGAAGTTGTAGAAAACAAAAAATGGGCAAGTGAAGAAGATGTTTTGAATTATTACGCAATAGGGCAGAGTACTCCGGGGGTAATTGCAGTAAACACCGCAACATTTATAGGCTACAGGCAAAAAGGGGTTTTGGGTGCAATTTTTGCAACACTTGGCGTAATAACTCCGTCAATTATAATAATTACTGTTATTGCTGCATTTGTCAGAAATTTTCTCGAATATAAAATAGTAGCCCACGCACTCAGAGGGATAAATGTTGCAGTTTCTGTTCTTGTAATAAGTGCTGTTATCAACCTTTGGAAAAAAGGCGTAAAAGATTTTTTTGGCATATGTATGTTTGCGATAGGCTTTTTGATTTCTGTTTTAACTGACTGGTCACCCGTAGTAGTTGTTATACTTGCTATAGTTTTCGGAATACTTTACGGAACCTTTTATAAAGGAAAGGCAGGGGATAAAAAATGAAAATTTTGCTTACCCTGTTTTTCGAGTTTTTTAAAACAGGACTATTTGCAGTAGGCGGAGGCCTTGCAACACTGCCGTTTTTATATGATATGGCAGGGAGATACTCCTGGATAGATGCATCAAAAATGTCTGATATGATAGCAATATCAGAATCAACCCCCGGTCCTATCGGTGTTAATATGGCAACTTATACAGGCTTTAATGCGGGGGCGGAACTGGGCGGAGTCAGTATGGGTATAGCATCTGCACTTGTTGCCACTTTTGCTTTAGTACTTCCGTCGCTTATTGTAATTTTAATCGTTGCCCGTATGCTTGATAAATTTCAGAATAACCACTTTGTTGAAAGAGCATTTACAGGTCTTCGTCCTGCAGTATGCGGACTTATAGCATCTGCCGCGCTGTCGGTTTTTGTGTCGGCTTGTTTTAAAGTGAATAATTTTTCTTTCAGCATAGATTTTTTAAAAAGCATTCATATAAAAGCAATTGTACTTTTCGTCATTCTTTTTATACTTAATAAAAAAATAAAAATGCATCCCATATTTCTGATAATTCCTGCAGGAATACTCGGAATACTTCTAAAGATGTAGCATTACATTAATATTACATTTTTCACCCATTCTTGCTAAAGAAGTTTCAAGGTGTTATATTTAAAATGGAATAAGATGTATATTCCGTATTATACAAAAGGAGGTCCCGTATATGTGGATTTGTCCGGTATGTCAAAAAGAAAATATAGATAACGCACATGTTTGCCTCAGTTGCAGACAGGGAAAACTGTGTTACACCTGCGGAGGTACTTTTTCAGGCGATGTATGTAACAGTTGCGGTAAAGACTACACATCTTCCATATGGCTCACGCAAGAGCAGTATGATGAGTATATTGCACCTGCAGTTGCCGTAATAGAAGAGAATACGCAGGAACCTATCGAAGAGGTAAGCGAACCCGAAACTCAGGCAGAAGAAATAAATTCAGAAGAAACAGTTGAAACAGAGCCTGATACAGAGGAAAGCGAACCGTCAGAAGAAACTGTGCAGGAAGAAAAATCTGAAATTTCTCTCCCTAAAAAGAAACGCAGAGGTTTGAAAGTCTTTTTCTGGGTTGCTGTTGTTCTTGTAGTATGCGCTCTCGTATGCGCCCAGCAGTACTATATGTATATTACCCGCGATGGCGCGTCATTAGATGAACAGATTGAGTCAGATGCAAGTTTTTCAGTTTCATCATCAGCACTGTCTGATGCAAATATAGATTCGTCCGCATCATCAGATGCTTTTGCAGATTCGTCTGCTATGTCAGATGCAATTGTACAACAATAATTTTGAAAGAAGAATTTTTTAGATTATGGATAAATACTATCGTACATACGCGCAGATAAATCTTAAAAACATTCAAAATAATATATCATATATAAGAAACTCTCTAAATGGCGGAGTTAAAATCTTCCCGGCAATAAAAGCAGATGCTTACGGTCACGGCATAGAGGAAGTTGCCAAAGCACTCGACTCTTTCAGTGACGGCTTTTCTGTTGCAACAACTGATGAGACGGTAACTCTTCGCGAAATAGGGATAACAAAACCAATTCTTATACTTGGCACAGTATCAAAGCATCAGTTTGAAGACGCAGTTAAAAGTGATGCTATAGTTCCTGTCTATACAGTTGATATGGCAAGAGAACTATCCCTTGTTTCAGAAAAGTTTGGCAAAAAAACACCTGTTCACCTTGCCATTGATACAGGAATGAACAGAATAGGTATGAACTGCACAGATGAAGGCTTAGAGATTGCAAAAAAAATTGCAGAGTTTACCTCTCTTGATGTATGCGGTGTTTTTTCCCACTTTGCAAAAGCAGACTTTAAGGATAAAACATTTGCAAATCTTCAGTATGAAAGGTTTGTAAACTTTTGCGATAAACTCGACAAAGCAGGGCTAACAGGTCTTTGCCGTCATATAGCAAACAGTGCGGCGATTCTGGATTTGCCCCATTTCAGTCTTGATATGGTTCGCCCGGGTATTATAATCTACGGACTTGCACCATCAGATGAAACTTCATACCCTTGTGAAATAAAACCCGCACTTGAACTTAAAAGCCACATTATGTATATAAAGACTGTAAAAAAAGGCGAAGGGATAAGTTACGGACTTACCCATATCACAGATTCGGACCGCAAAATTGCAACAGTCGGCGCAGGGTACGGCGACGGCTACCCAAGACTTTTGTCAAACAAAGGCAGAGTATTGGTAAGGGGACAGTATGCAAACATTGTAGGTCGCATCTGTATGGACCAGTTTATGATAGATGTAACGGGTATAGACGGCGTAGAGACTGATGACGTTGTAACTTTAATCGGAAAAGACGGTGATTCGTTTATATCAGCCGATGAAGTGGCAGAAAATGCAGGTACGATAAATTATGAAATCACCTGCACTATTACAAAAAGAGTTAATAAAATATATATAACAGAATAAAAAACGGTGTAAAACTTACAAGTTTTACACCGCTTTTTATTTAATATAATCTTCATCTATAGAAAGGGTTTCGCTCTCTATGGCACTTGTTGCCAAAAAATCGCATCTTTCGTTTTCGCTATGTCCGTCATGACCCTTGACCCAGATAAATTCAACTTCGTGGATTGTGGTGAGTTCAATGAGCCTTTCAAAAAGTTCCCTGTTTTTGACAGGTTCTTTTTTTGCATTTTTCCAGCCGTTTTTCTTCCAGGATTCTATCCAGCCTTTGTTTATTGCATCGGTAACATACTTTGAGTCGCTTGTAAGTTTAACCTTGCACGGCTCTTTTAATGCTTCAAGTCCTGAAATACATGCCATAAGTTCCATCCGGTTATTTGTAGTATTTTCAAAACCTTTTGATATTTCCTTTATTTGTCCGTTGTATGAAAGTATTACACCGAATCCGCCTTTCCCGGGATTTCCGCTACAGGCACCGTCGGTATATATAAGCACTTCTTTCATATTATATAACTCCTTAAGGATTAGTATTTAAGCACTCTCTTGTTTTGCGCTTCTGCTTTTTTGAGCATAAGTGTGTCAATGGTTGGATATGTTGAAAAAACAACTATAAAGCCGATTATACTAAGACCGCAGATTCCAAGCAGTGTTGCAAGTGCTACAGGCGATAAAACAAAAAGGTAAAGTCCGCCGACAACAAGAAGAGCAATAATCACAGTAATTAAAATGTTAAGCGGAAGTTTTGCTATGGCAAAAATAAATGAGTTTTTGAAAAGCGGTTTTAATTTAAGGTCGAAAGTTACCATCATAGTATAAAGGTAGAAATGCATCCAGGTATAAATAATAGTAACGAGAATAACCACGCCACCCGCAAGATTTGGCATAAGAGTTCCCATCTGGGTAAATTCTGTCGGCATAACAAACATATAAAAGCCAAAAGCAATATATAACATAATATAAATAACTAAATCAAGAGCGCCTACGCTTACGCCTTTCCAGTAATTTTTCTTAAACTGGTCCCAGAAATCAGACCACACCCATGTGTGCTCTCTTCTCTGCATGTTTCTGAGTACAAAAACTGCACCTGCAGTGCTCGGTCCTGTAATGAAAACAGAGAGAGCGAGGATAATAAGTGAAATGTAATCAGGCGCAAATGTAAAGAGTTGCATATTGAAAAAATCGTTAAACGATGTAACCTCTTTATTAAAGTCAAAAGAAAAGAAAAGCCCTATAAGAAGCGGGATAATTGCAATAGTAAATATCAGATTTAATTGAACGAGTTTTATAAACTTTGCAAAAAGAATTTCAAAAAAAAGAAAAAATCTTCTTTTTTCAGGCTCGTTTTTAGATACTCCCTTTCCGGGTTTTGAATCTTTGGTTATAAATTTTGCCATTTTTATACCTGCTTTCGTAATAAATGTATATATAGTATAACACATTTTAAAATGATAAGCAAATCAAAATTAAGCGAATGGCAAAAATAAATCTGTCCACTTGACAAAAATCCACAAATAGTGTATTGTATATAATGTTAATACTATATCTTGGGGTGATTTTAAAGATGGCTTCCAACAAACAAGAATATTCAAACGAGAGCATATCCCAACTTAAAGGGGCAGACAGAGTAAGACTTCGTCCGGCGGTAATCTTCGGTTCCGACGGTATTGAAGGCTGTCAACACGCCATGTTTGAAATACTTTCCAATTCGCTTGACGAAGCAAGAGAGGGGCACGGCGACACTATAGAAATAACCCGTTATCTTGACAAGTCCATCGAAATCACCGACTACGGCAGAGGTGTACCTGTAGACTATAACCCCGTTGAAGACCGCTATAACTGGGAACTTGTATACTGCGAACTTTATGCGGGTGGTAAATATAACAATAACTCAGGTGCGAACTATGAATACAGCCTTGG
>JAZQDA010000066.1:0-2478 GCA_045546535.1 Clostridia bacterium
TCCAGGTCCATTGCGAAGTTTACAATACAACCTGCCTTAAACAAGAAAAGTCTTGATTTGGGGTCACGGTCTAAACGATACTGCTTAATGGCATTCTCGTAGTTCTGACCCGCAGCATTGCATTTAAGTTCAAAGGACATAATAGCGAAACCGTTCAGGAAGATAACAATGTCAATTCGCTCGTCATCGTTCGCCCAGATTTCCTCGGCAACAGAAAAGATATTCTTCTCATAGAGTGCCATCAAATCTTTGTTAATGCTGGTGGCAGGTTTGGTATACATCAATCTGATGGGGGTGTTAGAAATCTCTAAATGTTCGCTCTTTAACACTTCAATCAGGGATGTCTCCAAAATCTTGTTGTTTATGAAATTTACGATGGTATCTTCGGTATTGGCCTTATAGGTCTTCCGAAGGGTTGCCATTGCTTCGGGTTGGGTGTCCTCCAAGAATTTGAAGAGCATTTCACGGTCAATGGCATAATAACGGTCAAAGTTTTCATCGGTACGAACGACGTAACCGTTATTGTCACGAAGAAAGTCCGTAATGAAGCGCTGATATGCTTTTTCTGACAGTATTTTATTCATTAGGCATTCTCCTTTACTTGTTTTTTGCCTGTGACATACTCATATATCAAGGACTTTTTGTATTGTTCAAGAGTTTCAATCTGATTTTTCTTTTCAGAGATTATAGTGTTGATTTCGTCACTCTTGGTGTCGAGATAATCAACAATTTCTTGTTGCTCCTGTGTTGGCGGTGCAAAAACCATCAATTTAGCAAATTCACTATAATTCAAACCTTGACGGACACCGTTGCCCATATTGTAGAACACTTTTGTCACATCATAAGAATGAAGCAAATAATGAAAATACTTTGAATTGACATTTGCTTTTGGCATTAAATCAATATAAGCAGATGTAATAATGCCGTGCTCGGTGACCAAACCAGTTCGTAAACTTCTTTTGTCGTTTTGCAAATCGGTGGGACGAATAATTATATCATCGGGCTCCACAATATTGTAGGTGTTAAAACTTGCAGGAAGCAAACCACCGAGTGTATCAATATCTTTACGAATGATTTTGCCATAACTTAACGATAACAAATTCTGCTCTTTTAATGCAGAGTTTTTGACTTTCCGTTCCCCAAAGTAATGATATACAGGGTGCACTTCCCAATGTTTAGGAATATTCCCAACCCACTCAATACCACTGTCTTTTGTCTCTACATCAGGATTTAATCCTTTGGTAACCGTTTCGGTGATGAGCGACCTCTTGTATTGCTCCAAGGTCTCAATTTGAGACTGAATATCGGCTACAAGAGTGTCAATTTCTGAACATTTTTGGTCAAGGAAATCGGCAATAGATTTTTGAACTTCAAATGGCGGTGCAATTAGTGGGAATTTCATTAATGTTTCATTATTCAGTGTCCAACGATTTTCAAATGAAACACCTTTTCCGTGTGCAAAGAATGCCATGCTCCAATATTGATATTTGAAATAGTATTGATAATAAGCAGGATAAAAGCCTTTTTTATATCTTAAATTTACATATGCTGGACTAATTACACCTTCAACTTTTGAAAGACTGCAATTATCTCCGCTAATTAAATCCATAGGATTTAAAAGCATATCATCTATGGTTACGGGATTATACTCATAATAACTGGCAGCAAACTGTCCTTCTGCATTAGACATATCACGAATTTTAACACCACTTCTTGCTAATGTAAGAACCACGGGGTCTTCTTGGAGTGCCTTTGATTTCTTTTGAAAAAATCCATCTTTTACACGAAGAACTTGCCAATTAGACGGAATATCTCCAATCCATTTAATACCAGAGGGTTTCGTTATTCCATTTTCCATATAGATACCCCTCCTTAATTAAACAACTTTGCAATTCTATCAGATACAGACTTTTCCAGTTCAACAAACTGCTTTGCCAACTCATCACTTGCAACAGGTTCTTTGTATCTGTAAAAATACCTTGTGAAGGGAATTTCGGCACCTGTTTTTACAACGGGTTTCTTGGCTGTAAGATTTTCTTCAAAGAACCATTGTGCGTCAGGAATATGAGGAAGAACTTCTGCCTTCATATAGTCGGCAATATCTATCTTGTAAGGCACAAGTTCGGTGTCCTTGGTTTCCTTATCAAAGATAATTTCACCCTTCTTGTCTCTTTGAATCTCGGCAGTCTTATCCATTACCGAGAGACCATCAACAATCTTGCCAACTAACTTCTTATCACAGCCCCCTAAAATGGCATATAAGACCTTTTCAAAGGAGCCCTTATCGAGATATACCTTATCACCAATATTCGCTTGTAAGGTCGCTAAAATGCCGTCATAGGCAGGCTTGTTGGCATAGAAAGTATCCAGTTTCTTTTGGTCTTTGTCCGAAAGTTTGGTTTCGGAATTTTCCCACTCAACAACTTTGCCTTCGTCGTACTGCGCGATTTTTACGGCACCACCCAGGTGGTTATCGAA
>JAZQDA010000067.1:0-22202 GCA_045546535.1 Clostridia bacterium
AAAAACAAGAAAAACGACCCTGACAGACTTGAAATGAAGAAATATTGTCGTTTCTGCAGAGAACATACCCTGCACAAAGAAACAAAATAATCCTTAATTTCCTTGCAGGAGGTGTCTTTTATGGCAGAAGCAAAAAAATCCGGTAACAGATTCACCAGATTTTTTAAAGAAGTAAAATCCGAACTCAAAAAAGTTACCTGGCCCAGCAAAAAACAGGTTATAAAGAGCACATTGGTAGTAATTGCCGCAGTTCTTATAATCGGCGTAGTAATCTGGGTACTTGATTTACTTTTCAGTTTTGGTCTCGGCTCAATAATTAAATAATTAATTGGGTTTAAACAGTGCAAAACTAAAAGGAGGCTAAACGATGGGTAATCAGACAGGTGCATCCAAAAATGCCAAATGGTATGTAGTTCATACTTATTCAGGCTATGAGAACAAAGTAAAAACCAATCTTGAAAAGATTATAGAAAACCGTAATCTTGAAAATCTTATTGTCGATATAAAAGTTCCTACAGAAGATGTTATAGAACAAAAGGGCGATGAGAAAAAGGTTGTTACCCGTAAGATTTTCCCCGGTTATGTACTTATAAAAATGGTTATGACCGATGATACATGGTATATAATAAGAAATACAACGGGAGTAACAGGCTTTGTAGGCCCAGGGTCAAAACCTGTAGCGCTTACAGAAGATGAGGTTAACGCACTCGGCGTTGATGTAAGAGAAATCTATGCCGACTACTCGGTAGGCGATAATGTTAAAATTATCGAAGGTGCGTTTGTAAATCAGACAGGCACAGTTGAATCAATCGATACAAAGACAGGCAAGGTTACAGTCAGCGTAGTAATGTTTGGCAGAACCACAAGTCTTGAACTCGATATAAATCACGTAGAGTCTTTATGATTTTTAGTCTTAGTTAATAACGGCTTAGATAAAGCCGATATTATTTAAAGTGGGAGGAAATCCTTATTCCGCTTTACCACATTTGTTAATTAGGGAGGTGTTCTTAAATGGCACAGAAAGTAACAGGTTTCATCAAACTTCAGATTGAAGCCGGAAAGGCTACACCCGCTCCACCGGTAGGTCCCGCACTCGGTCAGCACGGTGTAAACATCATGCAGTTCTGTAAAGAATTCAATGAAAAAACAGCAAAGGACCAAGGTCTTGTAATCCCTGTAGTTATCACTGTATATCAGGACAGATCTTTTAGTTTCATCACTAAAACTCCCCCTGCAGCAGTGCTTCTTAAAAAGGCTTGCAAACTTTCAAAGGCATCAGGTGTACCTAACAAAGACAAAGTTGCTACAATCAGCAAAGATGCTGTAAGAGCAATCGCAGAGCAGAAAATGCCCGACCTTAACGCTGCAAGTGTTGAAGCAGCGATGAGCATGATCGCTGGTACTGCAAGAAGTATGGGTATCGTAGTAGAAGACTGATAACCATGCATAGTAAGTGGGAGAAATTCAAAAATATGTGTAATTGAATTTCGATTGACCACATAAGGAGGAAGTAAAATGCATAGAGGTAAAAATTACATTGAAAGTGCAAAATTAATTGACAGATCAAAGTTATACGAAACTGCGGAAGCATTTGATATAGTAATCAAAGCATCCAAAGCAAAGTTTGACGAAACTGTTGAAGCGCACATCAAACTCGGCGTTGACTCAAGACACGCTGACCAGCAGGTCAGAGGTGCAGTTGTTCTCCCTCACGGAACAGGTAAAAAGGTTAGAGTACTTGTTTTCGCAAAAGGTGACAATGTACAGGCTGCTCTTGATGCAGGCGCAGATTACGCAGGCGGCGAAGAACTCGCTGCAAAAATCCAGAATGAAAACTGGTTTGAATTTGACGTTGCAGTTGCAACACCTGATATGATGGGTGTTGTAGGACGTATCGGTAGAATACTTGGACCCAAAGGTTTAATGCCTAACCCCAAAGCAGGTACAGTATCACCCGACGTTAAAAAAGCAGTTGAAGACATCAAAGCAGGTAAAATTGAATACCGCCTTGACAAAACCAATATCATTCACTGTCCTATCGGTAAAGTATCTTTCGGCGTAGAAAAACTTTCTGATAACTTTAAAACTCTTATGAGTGCTGTTATCAAAGCAAAACCCGCCGCAGCAAAAGGACAGTACCTCAGGAGCGTATCTGTAGCATCAACAATGGGACCCGGTGTAAAACTCAACCCCGTTAAACTCGCTGACTGATAAAAGGTCTTGACAATTAGTTTGTTTTATGATATATTACAAAATGTGTCCGCAGACAGCAGGTGGCAAATTGTGTAAATCCTGCCGAGGAATCATTTAATACGTAAAGATTTTCGTTGTATTATTTGCTTCCTATTCTTTAGCGGGTAGGAAGCATTTTTTATATTACGGACACTGTGTTAATATATGTTAATCACATTTATAACTCAGGAGGTGAAATTATGCCAAGCGCAAACGTTTTAGAGCAGAAAAAACAGGTAGTAGCAGAACTTATTGAAACTTTAAAATCCGCTCAGGCAGGCGTACTCGTAGACTACAGAGGTATCACAGTTGAACAGGACACAATCCTTCGTTCAAAACTCAGAGAAGCCGGTGTAGAATACAAAGTTGTTAAAAACACACTCACAAGATTCGCAGCAAACGAAGTGGGTTATTCAGAACTCGATCCTCAACTTAACGGACCTACCGCACTTGCAATCAGCACAACAGATGCAGTAGCACCTGCAAAAGTTATTTCTGATTTTGCAAAAGAAGTTGAAACACTTCAGATTAAAGCAGGTTTCGTAGACGGTAAAGTTATCAGTCTTGAAGAAGTTATGACACTTGCTAACACACCGTCAAAAGAAGTTCTTATCGCAAAAATTATGGGCAGCCTCAATTCTCCCATTTCTAAACTCGTTAGAACTCTCCAGGCTCTCGTTGATAACGGAGTTGAACCCGCTCTTATCGGTAAAGATGCTCCCGCTGAAGAAACAGCACCTGCAGTTGAAGAAGCACCTGCAGTTGAAGAAGCACCTGTAGTTGAAGAAGCACCCGCAGTTGAAGAAGTTCCCGCTGAAGAAGCAGCACCTGCTGCTGAAGAAGCACCCGCAGAAGAATAATTAAAAAACAATGCTGAATAAGCATAAATATTTAACCAGGAGGTAAATTAAAATGGCAAATCTCGAACAGATCATTGCAGATATTAAAGAATTAAAATTATTAGAAGTTGCAGAACTCGTAAAAATGATGGAAGAAGAATTCGGCGTTAGCGCTGCTGCTCCCGTTGCTGTAGCAGGTGTTGCTGCTGCTGGCGGTGCTGCTGAAGCAGAAAAAACAGAATTCGATGTTGTACTTGCAGACGCTGGTGCATCCAAACTTAAAGTTGTTAAAGTTGTTAAAGACCTCACAGGTCTCGGTCTTAAAGAAGCAAAAGACGTTGTTGACGGCGCTCCTAAGACTGTTAAAGAAGGCTGCAGCAAAGAAGAGGCTGAAAGCATCAAAGCCGCTCTCGAAGAAGCAGGCGCAAAAGTTGAAATTAAATAATTTCGCTTTGACTTTAAACTCGAGTTACCCGATTGCAAACTGCAGTCGGGTAATTTTTTTGCTGTAAAAAGATTTTTGGCATTTTTCTATAACTTGACTATATTCTGCAGATGTGGTAAAATTAAAATGAGCAGAATTTTATTTCATAATTATATAAGGGGGCTTTGCTGTTGTTTTATCATATTCATCAGCAAGTCTTTGTTTTTATATAACGGAGGAAAGAAATGTCAAATTCAAATTACACTTTTTCTGATTTCTGGCAATATAATAAATTTAAGATTTTTTCTCTTATTTTAGTGCTATTTTTAATTGTTCTTGCACTCACGCAATGTTCCTGGGGAGAAAAGGCAGACCTTGGAATAATCCATGCGTGTGAAACAGACGGGGCAAACGGTGAACTCTTTACCCAGAGCATCAGAAAAGATATATTAAATGATGAAAAGGGCGAATTGGATATAGTCTTTACACCTATATATATTCCGTCTGAAAGAAGTAAACAGTTAGAGGCAAGAGCACTTGAACAATTGCAGATAGAACTTTCAGTAGGCGATAATTCTCTCTATATAGTAGATGAAGAAACCTTATATGCATATTCGCCTGACGGACTTTTTGAAGATATAACAGACCTTGCAGACCACTACCTGATACCTGATGATATGAGGTATATTGACGAAAATGGAAATGTTATAGCAATAAGCGTTAACTCCAATGAATACCTTGCGTCAAACGGCGTTTTCTCTGATTCTCTATATATATGCACAAGAGCAGGGGACAGGGAAGAATGGGGAAACGCATATAAAGTCTTAAATCATATACTTGAAAACAGATAAGAGGAGATAATTATGAGTAAAAAACAGGTGAAAGTAAAAAAGAAAAGTGAAAATATTGTAATTGCAGTTTTAATATTGGTTGTTGTATTCTTTTTAGGTATTGGGATTTATAACAGTTTACCTGCAAAAGATGAAACTGCAACCGATACACAGTTGACATCAAATGACACCACAGAGCAAAATGCTCAAAATAATACTGACACCAAAGACCTTTTAATTGACGTTACTGATACAGAGAGAAAAGATGTAGAATTTGAAATGACCGACGGTCAGAAGTTTACAATCACAGTTTATCCTGATGTTGCACCACAGAGCGCACAGAACTTCCTTAATCTGTGCCGAGAAGGCTTTTATGACGGTCTTACATTCCACAGAGTTATAGACGGCTTTATGGCTCAGGGCGGTTGCCCCAATGGTAACGGCACAGGCGGTTCGGGCAAAAACATATACGGCGAATTTTCGGCAAATGGCTACGACAATCCTCTCCAGCACAAAAGAGGTGTAGTTTCAATGGCAAGAGGCGGTTACGATTTTAACTCTGCCTCATCTCAGTTCTTTATCTGTTATACCGACTACCCGTCTCTCGACGGACAGTATGCTGCATTTGGCGAAGTAAAGAACGGTATGGAAGTTGTAGACTCATTCCTTTCTGCAGGAACAGATGAATATGACCGACCGAAAAAGGAAGTTAAAATAAAAACTGCAAAGGTAATTGAATAATGAAAGAAACAAGCCTTTGCTATATAGAACATAATGATAAAATTCTTATGCTTCACCGCATAAAGAAGAAAAATGATGAAAACGAGGGCAAATGGATAGGAATAGGCGGTAAATTCTTGGAGTGCGAAACCCCGTCCCAGTGCGCAAAAAGAGAAATTTTTGAAGAAACGGGACTAACACCTTTTGGCTTAAAATACCGCGGTATTGTAACCTTTGTTTCAGATATATACGAAACAGAAAAAATGCACCTCTTTACTGCATATTCAGATACGGATACGCTCTGTGAATGCTCAGAGGGCGAACTTATGTGGGTTGAAAAAGACAAACTCTTAACTCTTCCTATGTGGGAGGGCGACAGGATATTTTTAGAGCGTATAAAAGACGAAAACGAGCCCTTTTTCCGCCTTACACTCACATATAATGGCGAAAAATTAGTCAGTTCAAGTTTTGGAGAGGAAATAGTATAATGGGAATTTTTAACGGAGTGCTTTTTTGCTCTGACATAGACGGTACACTTGTTTTTGACGGGAAAGTGAGCGAAGAAAACCGAAAAGCAATTGAATATTTTAAATCAGAGGGCGGTCTTTTTACACTTTCTACAGGAAGATACCCCGACTACCTCGGCAAAAACTTTTCCATACAGCCAAATACTTTTGTTGTGTCGGTAAACGGAACGGTAGTAAGTGATAAAAACGGGGAAAATATAGTGTATGATAAAAAACTCCCACTTTCGTTTCTGGAAAAGGTGTGCGATTATGTGCTTCCAAAATATGAACTTGAAACTTTCTGGGAAGCCGACATCACGAGCCTTGAAATGCCTTTCGGCATTTATCCGACATATGATGCAAATAAAATGATGTTTGTACCCAAAGACGAAGAAACAGCACTCGTCTTAATAAAAGACCTATC
The DNA here is from genome assembly GCA_045546535.1 of Clostridia bacterium. Taxonomy (GTDB): domain Bacteria; phylum Bacillota; class Clostridia; order UMGS1810; family UMGS1810; genus RGIG1828. Next base: position 5,976 of record JAZQDA010000067.1, read on the forward strand.
AGAAAAATTTGGCGATATGACAGACATAAACAGAAGTTGGTCCACAGGGGTTGAACTTATCCCCAAGGGAAGCGGTAAGGGCGAATGTGTAAAACTGCTTAAAAAACTCACAAACTCCCGTCTTCTTGTGTGTGCGGGAGATTATGAAAACGATGTCACAATGCTTAAAGAAGCAGACATCGGCTATGCAATTAAAAGCGGAGTAAAGGCGGCTCACGATGCTGCCGACAGAATTACAAAATCAACCGCGGGAGAGAGTGCAGTTGCCGAAATAATATATGAACTTGAAAAGGAACTTAAAGAGCAGGGAATGAAGTTATGAACTCAAAAACTTTGAAAACTTTGGAATTTGATAAAATAGCCGTTTCTCTTTCGCAGTGTGCAAGTATGGAAATTACTCGCAAAAGGGCGCAAAAACCAAAGGTTTATGATAATATCAAAAAAATAAACATTTTGCAGGAGGAAACAAGTCAGGCGATACTTCTTATCACCAAAAACGGCACACCTCCCATAAAATGCAACGACGATATACGCTCATATCTAAAACACGCACATATGGGCGGTTGTCTTTCGTGCGGGGAAATACTTTCTGTTGCAAAAGTTTTAGAAACTTCCGAATCCTTAAAAAAATATAAAGGCGATGCGCCTTGCGAGGCACTTGACGAACACTTTGAATCGCTCTATACCGATAAGAAATTAAGACTTAAAATATCTGAATGTATAATCGATGCAGATACCGTTTCCGACTCTGCAAGTCCCGAACTTAAAGATATACGCCGTCATCTGACACTTTCCACAGGCAAAATAAGAGAAATTCTTCATAAAATTATATCATCACCCACCTACCAGAAATGTCTGCAGGAACAGATTGTTACAATGCGTGACGACCGCTATGTAGTGCCCGTTAAATCAGAGTACAGAAACGAAATAAAAGGCATACTTCACGATACATCATCATCGGGCGCAACCCTTTTTGTAGAACCGATGAGCGTTGTTGAAGAAAACAATAAAATCCGAGAACTTAAAATAAAAGAAAAAGAAGAAATCGAAAGAATTCTTATGGGCTTAACTTCTGAAATCAGTGAGGTTTCAAAACTCATTGAAATGACCTATCTTACAATTTCAGAACTTGACTTTTGCTTTGCAAGAGCAAAATACGCCCTTAAAACAGACTCTTTCAGACCCGTTCTTAATTCAGAGGGTATAATAGACCTAAAAAAAGCGAGGCACCCTCTTCTTGACCCTGAAAAAGTTGTGCCGACCGATATCCGCCTCGGTAAAGATTTCGACACTTTAGTCGTAACAGGCCCCAACACGGGCGGAAAAACCGTAGTTTTAAAAACCATAGGACTTCTGACTTTAATGGCTCAGGCGGGACTTCATATTCCTGCCAAAGAGGGCTCTCAGATTGCGGTATTTAAAAATATTTTTGCAGACATCGGCGATGAACAGAGCATAGAACAAAGTCTTTCGACTTTTTCTTCTCATATGGTAAATATTGCAGAGATTTTAAAGTGCACAGATGAAAATTCGCTCTGCCTTTTTGACGAACTCGGCGCAGGGACAGACCCCGTCGAGGGCGCATCTCTTGCTGTAAGTATTTTAGAACGGGTAAGAATGCTTGGCGCAAAAACCGCTGCAACCACTCACTACAGTGAACTTAAAACCTATGCTATGACAGGGGAAAGAACACAGAATGCATCGTGCGAGTTTGATGTTGACACTCTTCACCCGACCTACCGCCTTTTAATAGGAATCCCCGGAAAAAGTAACGCTTTTGCGATTTCAAGACGCCTTGGCATAGACGAAGAGATTATTGAAAACGCAAAAAAATATATAGACGCAGAAAACATAAAATTTGAAGATATTCTCTCAGACCTTGAAGAAAGCAGAAGAAAAGCACGTGAGGAAAGAGAAAAAGCGTCAGTTTATAAAAAAGAAACAGAAAAACTCAAATCCGATACCCTGAGGAAAAATAAAGAACTCACCGAGAAAAGTGAAAAAATCATAGAAAATGCAAGGCGTGAAGCAAAAGAAATACTGGAAAAAACAAAAGAGGAAGCAGATGAGATTTTAAAAGAAATCAGAAAACTCAAACGCGAAAGCGACAATGAGAGAATGCTCAAAGAGGCACAAAGCAAAAGAAACAGACTCTCAGAAAAAATAAATGAAGAAAAGAGCAAACTTTCAAAATCTGTATTTGCTTCAAATGAAAATTATAAATCGCCAAAGACTGTAAAACTTGGCGAAGATATAGAAATTGTTTCAATGCATCAGACGGGTACGGTGCTTACTCTTCCTGATTCTAAAGGGAATTTTCAGGTAAGAGTGGGAGTAATGAAAATTTCAGTCAACTTAAAAGATGTCAGAATCAAAAAAGAAGAAGTTAAAAAAACAAAGAAGGTAAAAACTTCTTCAGGCGAAACCCTTTCAAAAACTCTTACTCTTTCATCAGAACTCGATGTCAGGGGAGAAACAGTAGATTCTGCAATAGTTTTAATTGATAAATTCCTTGACGATGCACTACTTTCGTCGCTCGGACAGGTGCGCATAATTCACGGGAAAGGCACAGGACAGTTAAGAAACGGCATACACGCCTACCTTAAAAGCCTTTCATATGTAAAGTCATACCGTCTCGGAGTATTCGGCGAGGGAGATACGGGAGTAACAATAGTCCAATTTAAATAAGAGGTGATTTTTATGCCAATGACAATGACACAGAAAATTCTTGCAAAAAGTGCAGGTCTTGAGTCCGTCAGAGCAGGACAACTTATAGATGCAAAACTTGATATGGTGCTTGGTAATGACATCACATCTCCTGTTGCAATAAATGAGTTTGAAAAATGCGGTTTTAATAAGGTTTTTGACCCGTCAAAAATCTCTCTTGTTATGGACCATTTCACACCCAATAAAGATATAAAGGCGGCTCAGCAGTCAAAGCAGTGCCGTTTGTTCGCAAAAGAAATGAACATCGAAAACTTTTTTGATGTCGGTGATATGGGAATTGAACACGCACTTCTTCCTGAAAAAGGGCTTGTAGCACCATCTGATGTAGTAATCGGGGCAGATTCCCACACCTGCACATACGGTGCACTCGGGGCATTTTCTACGGGTGTGGGTTCAACCGATATGGCATCAGGTATGGCAAACGGAAAATGCTGGTTTAAAGTTCCGTCTGCGATAAAGTTCAATCTTAAAGGCAAACTTTCTCCTTTGTGCTCTGGCAAAGATGTGATTTTAACAATCATAGGCAAAATCGGTGTTGACGGCGCACTTTATAAGTCAATGGAATTCGGTGGAGAGGGAATGCACTCGCTTTCAATGGACGACCGCTTCTGTATGGCTAATATGGCGATTGAGGCGGGAGCAAAAAACGGAATATTTGAAGTTGACGACAAAACTTTAGATTACTGCAAGGACAGAGTAAAAAAAGATTTTACCGTGTTTAAAGCAGATGATGATGCCGCCTATGACGAAGTTTTTGAAATTGACCTTTCAAAAATCGTTCCTACAGTCGCAAAACCTCATCTTCCCGATAATACTTCACCTGCCAGAGAGATTACAGGCACAAAAATCGACCAGTGTGTAATAGGCTCTTGTACAAACGGGCGCCTTTCTGATATGAAAGATGCAGCCGAGATTCTGGACGGACGCCATATTGCAAAAGATGTAAGATGCATAATAATCCCCGCAACCCAAAGTGTATATCTTGATTGCATAAAACTTGGATATGCCGAAATCTTTATAAAATCGGGCTGTGTCCTTTCAACTCCCACTTGCGGACCCTGTCTTGGCGGACATATGGGAATACTTGCAGAAAACGAAACTGCCATTTCCACAACAAACCGCAATTTCGTCGGCAGAATGGGTCACCCCACATCAAAGGTTTACCTTTCATCACCCCAAACCGCTGCGGCATCTGCCGTAAAAGGATATATAACAGACCCGAGAGATTTATAAGAAGCGGAGTGAATAAAATGAAAACTCATGGAAAAGTACATAAATACGGTGACAATATAGATACAGATGTAATAATCCCTGCAAGATACCTAAACACTTCAGACCCGAAAGAACTTGCCATGCACTGTATGGAAGATATCGATAAAAATTTTGTGACTTCCTGCAAAAATGGTGATATAATAGTCGGCGGGAAAAATTTCGGTTGCGGTTCTTCACGCGAACACGCACCTCTTGCGATAAAGGCATCAGGGGTTTCGTGCGTGATTGCAAAAACTTTTGCCCGTATATTTTACCGTAATTCCATAAACATCGGACTTGCAATCTTAGAGTGCGAAAAGGCAAGTGAATGCATATCTGACGGCGATGAAATAAGCGTTGATTTTGATACGGGAATAATTACAAATCACACTAAAAATGAGAAATACTCATCTGAGCCTTTTCCTGAATTTATTCAAAATATCATCAAAAACGGCGGACTTTTGTCATATGTAAAAAGTGAGGGGGACGGAAAATGAATAAAAAAATAACTCTTTTAAAGGGCGACGGAATCGGCCCCGAAATAATAGATGAGGCAGTAAAGGTACTCAGAGCAGTCGGCGAAAAATTTGGGCATACTTTTGAATTTACAGATGCCGACATCGGCGGATGCAGTATAGATAAATACGGTGTTCCCATAACTGACGAGGCTATTGAAATTTGTAAGAATTCAGACTCAGTACTCCTCGGTGCAGTAGGCGGTCCTAAATGGGATAACATTGAAGTTTCTATCCGCCCTGAAAAAGCACTTCTCAGGATAAGAAAAGAACTCGGCGTTTTTGCAAATTTACGCCCTACCAAACTTTTTTTGTGCCTTGCAGACGCTTCGCCTCTTAAAAATATCGACCCCGAAAATCCTATAGATTTTATGATTGTAAGGGAACTTACAGGCGGAATATATTTCGGCAGACACGAAACGGGTGTGAAAAACGGCGAGGAGTATGCTGAAGATGTAATGACCTATACAGAGCCCGAGATAGAGCGCATAGCAAGAGTAGGTTTTGAAACGGCGATGAAGAGAAGAAAAAAACTTGCTTCTGTTGACAAAGCCAATATTTTAGATACATCAAGACTATGGCGAAAAGTGCTTCACAGAGTAAAGGAAGACTACCCTGAAGTTGAATATACCGACATTTTGGTTGATAATGCAGCAATGCAACTTATAAGAGATCCTTATCAGTTTGATGTTATTGTTACTGAAAATACATTCGGTGATATCTTGTCCGATGAAGCGTCAATGCTTACAGGTTCAATCGGAATGATGCCGTCGGCATCGCTTTCAGACTCCTCGGTCGGTCTTTATGAACCAATTCACGGCTCTGCACCTGATATTGCAGGTACAGGCTCAGCCAACCCGATAGCAACAATTCTTTCATCTGCTATGATGCTCAGGTTTTCTTTTGGTATGGAAAAAGAGGCGGACGCTATAGAAGAAGCGGTGATAAAAGTTATAGAAAAAGGTTACCGCACCCGTGATATTTCAGATGAAACATCAACTCTAGTTTCCTGCACCCAGATGGGAGATTTAATTATGCAGAATTTGTAACAAATATTTCTATTGCTTTTTATAAATTTTTTTGATATAATGTTTAATAGTATTCGGTTTTTACCGTCTGCTCAGCAATTTTGAAAAAACGGAGTGATATTGTTGAAAGAAGAAATCAATCTTGTCAAAATACTTGAGTTAATTTTAAAACTCTGGTGGGTAATTTTAATTTTTGCTATAGTAGGTGCACTTGCGGCATTTTCTATCAGTTCATTTTTCATTACCCCGCTTTACACATCAAATGCAAAGGTGTATGTAGCAGGTTCTGAAAAAGCAGTGACTACAGGTGTAAATATTAATGACATTAATGTAAGTCAGCGACTTGTAGGAACATACATAGAAATTCTTTCGGGAAATTCATTCCTTGAAGAAGTTGCAACAAAGTATAATTCAACACCTGAGGGCTTGAAAGCACCTGTTTCAGCAGGTAAAATAAAGAGAAATCTCCAGATGTCCTCTGCAAACGAAACTGAAATTCTTCAGATAAAATATGATGATATCACGCCGCAGAAAGCACAGACAATTCTTAAACTTTTCCTTGAAAAAGCACCGGTTGAAATCGACCGTGTTATAAAGGGCTGTCAGATAAGAGTAGTTGATTATCCTGACCTTCCTGTTGCACCGTCATCACCGAATATAAAGCAGAATACTTTCGTCGGACTTTTCCTTGGAATAGTACTTGGCGTAGCAATTATTTTCTTCAAAGAAATTTTTGATACACGTATAAAAGATGAGGAAGAATTAAAAGCAAAATACAATGTTGCAGTACTTGGAATAATTCCAAATCTTGATATAAACTGAGGAGGCAAACATGAAATTAAAAAAGAACATACTTACCAAAAACCCAACTCCTCAGACTAATATCAGTTCAGATGCAATTCATACTGAAAAAGAGGCAAGTATTGCAAGAATTATCTCTGAGGATACACCTTTTGATGTTATAGAAGCATACAAGGCTACGAGAACAAATATAATGTTCTCTTTAAGTAATGAAAAAGGTTGCAAAAAAATCGTTTTATCATCGGCGACATCGGGCGAAGGTAAAACAACCACATGTATAAATCTTTCAAAGACATTTGCAGAAGTTGGCGCAAAAGTTTTAGTACTTGATGCTGACCTTCGTGCACCGAGAGTACATAAATATCTTGAAATTAAAAATGAAAAAGGTCTTTCAAATGTACTTGCAGGGTTTGACTCTTTAGACGACTGTGTTATTCACACCTCTCAGGAAAATCTTGACTGTATTCCGTCGGGCGCGATTCCGCCAAACCCTGTAGAACTCATTTCATCAGATGCCATGGGCGAACTTATGGCTGAACTTGAAAAGCGCTATGACTATATTTTCATAGACACACCTCCGCTCAACATCGTTACAGAAGGCCTTATTCTCACCAAAATAGCGAACGGTATAATCATAGTTACCCGTCAGAAGTATACTCTTTATAAACTTGTTGACAGAGCGATTAACTCACTTAAATTTGCCAACGCAAAAATTCTCGGCTTCATCTTAAATGATGCCGATAATGACAAATTTATGTACGGCGTATACAGAAGAGGTAAGAGAAACACCCGTTATAACCGCTATAATTATTATTCATACGGCGGACATGCATACGCTCACGCTAAAGATAAAAAGGAAGAAAATAAAAAGTAAAAGAGGTATATAAATGTGGAATAACTCCTTTGAGTTAATAGATTTCCATTCGCATATACTGCCTGGCGTTGACGACGGCGCAAAAGATATTGATACTTCGCTTAAAATGCTTTCCTGTTTGTCAGACGATGGCATAGATAAAGTCGTTTCAACATCTCATTACTATAGCGTAGAGGAAGATATTTCATCTTTTGTTTTAAGACGTGATAAGGCGCTTTTACTGCTTTCGGATGAAATCAGTAAAAGCGGAAAAACTTTTCCTGAAATTATTCCTGCATCCGAGGTCAGAATTTACCCTGATATGTGGAAATGTGAAGACCTTCCCAGACTTTGCATAGGCTCATCAAAACATATTTTACTCGAGATGCCGTATGACAAGTGGTCAGACTGGATGTATGCAGAAATATATTCTCTCACTTCCAGAGGGTATATTCCTGTTATGGCACATATTGAAAGGTATATCGGTATGCAAAAAGAGTCCGATATTGAGAAAAACCTTTTATCTCTCGGTGTGCTTATTCAGTGCAATTCTTCGTTCATCTATACAAGGCGGGAAAAGAAGTTTGTAAAATCTCTGATAGAAAAAAACAGACTTTTTGCAATAGGCTCTGATTGTCATAACACTGATACAAGACCGCCCCTGCTTTCTGACGCACTAGGGTACATTTCAAAAAAATACGGTGATGACTATCTTCGTATTCTTATGGAAAATGTGAAAAATATTATAGGCTAAAACTAATATGATAAAAAAACACTTCATACTATTTAAGTATGGAGTGTTTTTTGTTTGTAGTGGGGGTTTTTATGCTTAATATTATTTGGTCAGTTATGATAATTTCATCTTTTGTTTCTTCGTTTTTCCTTGGTACAACAAAAGAAGTGGGCGATGCAGTTTTTAAATCGTGCGAAGATTTTATAAGTTTTATTTTAAAAACAGGTTCATTTATGGTTATGTGGTCGGGGTTTATAGGGGTATGTGAAAAGTCGGGTCTGAGTGAAAAAACGGCAAAGATAATGTCGCCTGTCATAAGGCGGATTTTTTCCGGCATAAAAAAAGGAAGCGAAGAAGAAAGACTGATTTGTACTAATGTTTCTGCAAATCTTCTCGGGCTTTCAAATGCCGCAACACCGCTTGGAATAAAGGCGATGAAAAAACTTTCAGAAAAAAGCAAAACCGGCGTTGCAACAAATAATATGTGTATGCTCGCGGTTCTAAACTGCGCATCGCTCCAGATTGTGCCGTCGACGCTTATTGCAATCCGTTCATCATTTTCGTCAGAAAATAGCGCAGAGATAACAGTCCCTATATGGATAACCTCTCTTCTTACGGTATTATTTGCGGTAATTGTCACCAAGATTTTTGAAAGGTGTGATAAAAATAGATAGTATAAGTTCTCTTGTTGTACCTTTTATGATTATGACGATAACAGTTTATGCAGGTTTTAAAAAAACCGATATGTATTCAGCCTTTACACATGGTATAAAAGCAGGACTCGAGAGCGTAATAGGTATTTTCCCTGCGCTTTTTGCTCTCTTTATTTCTGTAGGTGTTTTCAGAGCGTCGGGACTTTTAGATGTTTTGACTGATCTCTTATCGCCTGTAACAGATTTTTTAAAATTCCCAAAAGAACTTGTGCCATTTGCTCTTCTTCGTCCCGTGTCAGGAAGCGGGTCACTTGCATTTGCATCAGATATTTTTTCGCGTTTTGGACCCGACTCGTTTGCAGGAAGGGCAGTGAGCGTTATGATGGGTTCTACCGAAACCACTTTTTATGTCTCAGCGGTTTATTTCGGGGCGACGGGAACAAAAAATATCCGCCACACTATAAAATGTGCACTTCTTGCAGACATTTTCTCTATGGCAGTAAGTATTATTGTCTGCCGTTTTTACTGGTAGATTTATTTCGGGTTCCATTTGAGCAGGATAACGCCTGTAATCATAGCGATAAGACCTACAAACTTATTCCAGGTGAATGCTACTTTTTCAGTGTCCATAAGGGCAAAAGCATCGATGATGGCAGCGGTTAAAAGTTGTGATACCAAAATGGCAGATACTGCATTTACAGGCGAAAGGTTTTTAACCGAGAGCATAACTGTAAGGGTAATTATTGGGGCGAAAAGGCCACCTGCAAGGTAGAATTTATTAACCTCTGTAAATCCTCTTAAATTAGTATCTTTTGCAAAGAAGAGGGGTATCAGAGAAAAGATGAGTGCGGTCGCCTGAACATATGTGTTTGAAGCAAAAAGTCCCGCCTTGTCAGAAAGTCTTGTATTCATAACTCCCTGAATACTCATACTCGCTCCCGCTATTATTGCAAAAATATATCCCATAAAGTTTCCGCCTTTTAATTTTTTGTTTAGCCAATGGCTATGTTATTATCGTCTTTTTTCTTTTTTTTATACACAAAAAAAGAACTTGTACTGTAAGATGTTTTGTTGTATAATATAATAGAATAGATATATAATGAACGTTGCGAGGAAAAGCAAATGAAAATAAAGGTAGAGAGTACGTCCAACTCAATATATAAACTTTTAAAACGGCTTCAAACGAGAAACGGCAGAGAGAAAAGCGGTTGTTTTTTTGCGGAGGGTCTGCGCAGTGTGAAAGACCTTGCAAAAAACGGCGCCGATATAAACTCCATAGTCGTATGCGAGGGTACAAGCCTTGATGAAAACTTTGATAAATTCAAAGTTTACGAGTTTTCAAAAACTCTTTTTGACGAACTGAAAATGACGGTAAATTCTCAGGGTGTAATCGCAATTGTGAATTACTCGCCCAAAGATGCATCTGAAATTAATACAGATGAGAAACAAACTATTGTATATCTTGACTCTGTTCAGGACCCTGGAAATATGGGTACAATAATCCGTTCCTGTGCATCACTCGGGGCAGATGCTCTTATCCTGTCCAAAGGGTGCGTGGATATATACAATCCCAAAGTAGTACGCTCTGCGATGGCAAGTATTCCAAATGCAGATATATATTTTGACTCTGACAGCGAGAAAACATTAACACACCTTGCGTCAAAAGGTTTTAAAATAACAGGGACATTCCCTAAAAATGCCGTACCTTGTTTTTCGGCTGACTTTTCGGATAAAACCGTAATAGTTATGGGAAATGAGGCAAACGGAATCTCTGAGAAAACAGAGAGTCTTTGCACAGACAGAATAACAATACCAATGAGCGAAAAAAGCGAATCTTTAAATGTGGCAACTGCACTCACAGTAGTGCTTTATGAAATAATGCGAACAAAAATGGTAAACAGAGGTGATACATAATGGCTCAGTTTTTCACAACCTTATTTAACAATTTAAGACTCGTCAGAATAACAGATGTTATAGACATTGCAATTGTTGCACTTGTAATTTATCACGGAATAAAACTTATTCGTGAAACGAGGGCGTTTCAACTTATCAGGGGTATAATTGTACTTGTGGCGCTTCTTTATATTTCAAGTCTTTTGAACCTTAACGCAATAAACTTTATTTTGGAAAATACTCTTCAGATAGGACTTATTGCCATACTTATAATTTTCCAGCCCGAACTCAGAAGAACGCTTGAAAAGGTGGGTAACTCTTCTATTTTCAAGATAATTAAAATGAATGAAGAACCCCGGGAAAACAATACAGGCGAAATTTGTTCATCGGTTGCAAAACTTGCGGCAACAAAGACGGGTGCACTTATTTTGATTGAGCGCACAACAAAACTCGGCGATATAATTGCAACGGGGACAAGTATAGATGCAGATATTTCACAGGCACTTTTGGTAAATCTTTTTGTGCCCAATACACCGCTTCACGACGGTGCAGTAGTAATAGGGGATAACCGCATAAAAGCGGCGGCATGTCTCCTCCCGCTTACACAGAATATGAACTTTTCAAAAGAACTCGGTACAAGACACCGCGCAGCAATCGGTGTTTCTGAAGTTGCCGACTGTATAGCAATAGTTGTTTCTGAAGAAACAGGTACAATTTCAATGGCTTTAAACGGTAAAATCAAGAGAGATTATACACCGTCTGTATTAAAACGCGAAATAAATCAAATTCTTGAAAGCGATAAGCCGACGGAAGTATCAAAAATCAGAAAAGAAAAAATCTTTCAGAGGGCGGTGAAGAAAAAATGAAGAATTTTTTAAGGTCCAACACTTTCTCTCTGATACTTTCAATAGTAATAGCCATAATAATGTGGGCATATGTGGCATATGTGGAGCGTCCCGTTCACGAAATATGGGTAGAAGATGTTCCCGTTACCACAGTAAATGTTTCGAGATATTTTGAAGACGGTTCGATAAGCATTATAGGCGAAAATTCAGGTCTTATAAACGGAAAGATTACAACTGACATAAAAATAAAAGGGAAAAGAAACATAATATCTTCAATCGGTAAAAAGGATATTTCCTGCATAGTTGATATGATAACTGTAGATAAATCAGGTATTTACCGCCTTACGCCATCTGTCGAAACGCAGTATCCCGGTATAGAAATAATTCAGATGCGTCCGTCAAAATTCGGATTTAGCGTAGAAGATATCAGTCAGCGCGATATTGACATTGAACTTAAAACCAAAGGCGAACTACCGTCAGGCTATACAATCGAAGAATTGGAAAATAAAAATAAATCAGTAAAGGTAACAGGCCCCGAATCATCAATCGATCTTATCAAAACAGCCCGTATAACCCTTGATTTAAGTACACTTGACACCAAAAGCAGTGAAAAGAGTATCAAAATAGAGTTCCTGGATTCCCGCCTTGAACCTATAGATTCATCACAGTTTGCAAAAAGTGTTGAGTATGCAAAAGTTTCATATAAACTCTATACCGTAAAAGAAGCAGATATTATTTTAACACCCCGTTATAAAAACGATATAAAGAAAAATTCTGTTGGTCAGTCTGTTCGTCTTAGCGCTGATTCAAAACAGAATGTAACATCTGACGGCGGACAGAAAATGAAAGTGAAACTTAAAGGTACAATCAGCGCACTTGAAAAATATCTTGAATCAGAAACTGTAGTTTATACACAGGAGATAAATGTAAGCAGCATTTATTCAGACAAAGTTTTTGAAAATATAGAAGCCGCACCGCTATCTGACGATATTGAGTTTGTGTCAGTTCCAAAAATAAATGTAAAGGCGACGGTTTCGAAAAAATAAAAGTTGACGCGCTTAAATATGCGCAAAAGGCGTGATAATATGTTAGGATATATAGAAAATGATACGATAAGAGCAGTTGCAAACACCCAACTTTCACCTGAAATGTGTTTTTATATCGGCTATCATTTTGTAAAAATGCTCACGAAGGATTATCCTGATGGAGCGAAAATTTTGGTGGGTAAAGACACCCGCATTTCAAGCGACATGCTTGAGAGCGCTTTCGCCTCGGGCGTATGCAGTGCGGGTGGAAATGTAGTCTGCGTGGGAATAATCCCTGCCCCCAGTATGTCTTTTTTAGTAGGGAAATATAAAATGGATAGTGCAGTTATGATAGGCGGAGGAGAAGAAACATTTGAGTATAACGGCATCTGCTTTTTCTCATCAGACGGCAAAAAATATGAGGGTGAATTTTTAAAAGAAATTCACAAAAAAGCCAGTCATGAGAGAACAGGTTTAGAATTTGCTCTTCCAGAAAAAATCGGTAAAATAAAAAGAACACACACCGCACTCAGAGACTATGCAGACTATGTAAAATCTTTCGCATCTGCATCGCTTAGCGGAGTGAAAATCGCTGTAGACTGTGCAAACGGAAGTTCATATGAATGTGCAAAAATCATTTTTGCAGAACTCGGTGCAGATACAGAATTGATAAATAACCGTCCTGACGGCATAAATATAAATGCAAACTCGGGCATTTCGCACCCAAAGACAATTTCAGATTATGTAATTTCGCACAAAAGAAATTACGGAATTGCTTTCAGCGGTGATGCAGACGCTTTTATACTTGTCGGTAAAGACGGCAAAAAAATTGAAACAAAGTGCGAGGGCGACGCGCTCATCTGTGCACTTAAAACAATCTGTGCTCTTTCGGAGTAAAAATTATGACAAAAAAAGATGTTGTAAAAGAGATAAGAAAAATTTTTGAAGATGTATATTCAGACGCAAAATGTTCTCTGGATTTTACCACACCGCACCAACTTCTCGTTGCCGTCCAACTTTCTGCACAGTGTACTGATGCAAGAGTAAATACGGTTACGCCAATGCTTTTTGAAAAGTATAAAACTGTGGACGATTTTGCATCTGCCTCTGAAGACGAACTTTGTGAAATTATCCGCCCATGCGGATTTTACCGCTCTAAAGGACGCAATATAATAGCATCTTCAAAGCGTATAAAAGAAGTTTTTGACGGCAAAGTCCCCGATAACATGGAAGACCTGCTCACTTTGGCGGGAGTAGGCAGAAAAACAGCAAATCTTATTCTCGGCGATGTGTACTCTAAACCCTCGCTTGTTATAGACACCCACGCAATACGCCTTTCAAACCGCATAGGGCTTGTGTCAGAAAAAGACCCCGTAAAAATAGAATTTGCACTAAAGAAAATAGTAGAGCCTGATTATCAGACCCGTCTTTGCCATCAGTTTGTATATCACGGAAGAGCCGTGTGCAAAGCGGTGAAACCGATGTGTTCATCGTGTCCGATATCGCATCTTTGCAAAAAGGTGAATGTAACTAAATTTGTGTAAAATTTAAGGAATGATATTTTTGACCAGCAGAATAGAAAACCTCAAAAGCCTAATGGACTCAAAAGGAATTGAAAACATAATCATAACCGACCCCAAAAATATGCATTATTACTCTGGCTTTTGCGACGGGGAGGGATATGTTGTTATAGGGGAAAACATACGCTCGGTAGTTACTGATTCCCGATACACCGAGTATGCAAAGTCGGTGTGCAAAGGCTTTGATGTTTTAGATATAACAAAGACGAAGATAACAGACCTTGTGAGTGAAAAGGCAAATCTCGGCTTTGAGGAAAATTATGTATCTTATGCATATTATAAAGGTTTAAAAGAAAAAATTAAAAATCTTATAAGCGCAAACGATATTATTCTCAAACCAAGAGAAGTAAAAGACGAATACGAGATAGAATCTATCAAAAAAGCAGCGGAAATTTCTGACCGTGCGTTTTCTTATGTATGTTCGATATTAAAAGAGGGTATGACTGAAAAGGAAATAGCATCGGAAATTGACTGCTTTATGATAAAAAACGGTGCACGGTGCGTATCTTTCCCCACCATAGTTGCGGGAGGAGAAAGAGGAAGTCTTCCACATGCAATTCCCACAGAACGAAAAATAAAATCGGGCGACCTTGTTGTTATGGACTTTGGCTGCGTGGTGGGCGGCTACTCAAGCGATATGACAAGGACAGTTGCAATAGGCGATGTGAGTGAAGCCTTAGAAAAAATATACCACACCGTACTATTAGCACAGGAGAAAGCACTTTCGGTTATAAAAAGTTCAACTTCGGGAGCGTTTTGCGATAAAGGAGCCCGTGATATAATTGATAAAGAATACAGAGGGTATTTTTCGCATTCTCTCGGTCACGGTGTGGGGCTTGATATTCACGAAGCACCGAATCTTTCGCCGAAAAACGAAAAGGAATTAAAAGAAAACAATGTTGTAACCGTAGAGCCGGGAATATATATCCCCGGACTTTGCGGGGTCAGAATAGAAGACCTTGTAGTAGTAAAAAAAGACGGAATAGAAAATCTCACCGCATCGGACAGGCAACTTATTAAAATAAAGTGACAAAAAACGGCATATATGTCATAAAATGAGAAAAAACTCTTGCAATATTACTCTCTCTGGGGTATAATACTAATGTATATGAATGAATTTTGGAGGTATAATTATGATATCAGCAGGTGAATTCAGAAACGGCGTAACATTCGAACTTGACGGAAACGTTTTCCAGATAGTTGAATTCCAGCATGTAAAACCTGGTAAAGGTGCCGCTTTCGTAAGAACAAAACTCAAAAACGTTATAACCGGCGGTGTTGTTGAAAAAACATTCAGACCCACCGAAAAAATGCCCAAAGCACATATTGAAAGAAAAGATTATGAATATCTTTATTCTGACGGTGATCTTTTCTACTTTATGGATCAGGAAAGTTACGAGCAGATGCCTCTTAGTGCAGACCAACTCGGTGACTCTTTAAAATTTGTAAAAGAAAATATGGTTGTTAAAGTTCTTTCCTACAAAGGAAATGTGTTCGGTGTTGAACCCCCCACATTTGTTGAACTTGAAGTAACCGAAACAGAACCCGGTTTCAAAGGCGATACATCTACAGGTGCAACAAAACCCGCAACATTAGAGACAGGTGCTACACTTATGGTTCCTCTCTTTGTTGACCAGGGCGATTTCATCAGAGTAGATACAAGAACCGGCGAATACATGGAAAGAGTATAATAAAACCCGAAAGGATTTTTCAAAATGGAAAACGTATCAAATCAACTTTCTTATCTTAAAGGCCTTGTAGACGGAATAAAGGTTGACCCCGAATCTGACTACGGCAGAATATTTGAAGGTATTATAAACGTTTTGGACGAAATCAGCGATTCTATAGACGATATTTTAGAATATCAGGACGAACTCGCTGAAAAAGTAGACCTCATCGACGAGGACCTTGCAGTTATTGAAGAAGAACTTTCTGATGAAGACGATTTCGATGACGACTTTGAATATTACGAAGTTGAATGCCCCAAATGCGGTGCAGAAATCTGTCTTGATGAAGACTTCTTTGATACAGAACTTCCCGTAACTTGTCCTGAGTGCGGTGAAGAATTCGATGTTGAAATCGAATGTGACTGCGGATGCGGTGATTGTGACTGCGGATGTGAAGATAAAGAATAATAAAAACAAAAATAAAAAGTTTCAAACCGAAAGTGAACAGAACCAGTAAAAACGGACAATAGAAAAAAGGAGCCTCCTATGGTATAATGAAATGAAAGCCATAGGAGGTATTTTTATGCCTAGAAGTTACAGACACATAAAAGAATATGAAAAAGAAATACTGGAACTAAAATCGCAAGGATTAACAG
>JAZQDA010000068.1:0-4048 GCA_045546535.1 Clostridia bacterium
TCGTTTTCAACTGTCTTTTTCTGAACAACTGCAACCGGTCCGGCTTCAATAACTGTAACGGGAATTACTGTGCCGTCTTCTGTAAAAAGCTGAGTCATTCCGAGTTTCTTACCTATAATTGCTTTTTGCATTTCTTTTTTCCTCCTATATTGGTTATTGGTTGAAGCTTAAGGTGCTCCAACATGACCTGCTGCCTTAGGAGAGACAGCAACCATGGCAGAACTTGGTTCTGCTCATCTTCATCAAACCTGCTTGATTTCGATATCTACACCTGCGGGGAGAGATATTTTGAGGAGCGTATCGATTGTTTTTGCAGTGGGTTCAAGGATATCGATGAGTCTTTTGTGAGTTCTGAGTTCGAACTGTTCACGGCTATCTTTATACTTGTGTACTGCTCTTAAGATTGTAACAATCTCCTTCTTTGTCGGAAGCGGGATAGGACCTGCAACCTTTGCACCTGTTCTTTCTGCAGTCTCAACAATTTTCTTTGCGGACTGGTCGATTAACTGGTGGTCGTACGCTTTCAGTTTGATTCTGATTTTCTGACTTTTAGCCATTGATAGTACCTCCTAACATAATTTGATTTTCGGTGCCATATCGGCAGTCATAAAAACAGTTCACACACACCCGTGTGTGTCATACCCTTTCATTTTAAAACCCGGCACAAGGATACCGGGGCATAATACGAGTAGGTATTCACTGTGACCTTGCCGCCCGGATTCTGGACCCGGACATTCTCCATGGAAATTGACCGCAAAGCCTTGCGCGGTCGGTAACCTCCCACTTCATCGTCTGTCATGCCACACATATGCTATTTTATTATATTTAAGCCCTTTTTTCAAGGGTAATATTTACCTAAAAACTTCCATAAACTCAAATTTCTGAAATTTCGTTAATTTATCACAACGAATTTGTTCATTTTTGGTTTTCTGTTGTGGGTTTTGACGGTATTTTTGAACCCACAACCCCCATCAAAGCCACTACCTGTCTGTTTTTGAGTAGATTTTTAAGATTTTTCGGGGTTAAACGGGCAAAAAATTCGTAAAATCTATACAATTTGCACAACAAAACTATGTAAATTACTCACAAAAAATGCATTTTGTGTCCGCCTTTTTATCCGAACACAATATATAGTTTTACAAGGCTTTGTTTTTATTAAAAATTAATCAAAACTACAGTAAAAACATAGCCACTGGAGTATTATCCGAACTCCGATTTTAAGATACAAAAAAACGGCTCTTGCAGATGCAAAAGCCGTAGTTTTAATATTATTCTGCTGTGAAAGGTAAAAGAGCGATGTGTCTTGCTCTTTTGATAGCAATTGTGAGTTGTCTCTGGTGCTTAGCACAAGTACCGGAAATTCTTCTGGGAAGAATTTTACCTCTTTCAGAAATATATCTTCTGAGTTTTGCTATATCCTTATAGTCGATTTCCTGAATTTTATCAGCACAAAAAGCACAAACTTTTCTTTTTGCTTTTCTGCGGAATGTTTTTTCTTCAGCCATTTTTATTACCTCCTTTTAATTTTTAGAAGGGCAAGTCGTCATCGGCTGCAGGCATGGGTGCAAAACCGTCGCTTGTGTCAAACGAGGGCATCTGCACAGGTGAAGAAACTGTTTCTTTGGAAGAGCCCTGGAAAGAATCTCCGCCCTGGCCTTTGCTTTCAACGAAATGAACTTCGTCTACTGACACTTCGGTAACATATACCTTCTGACCGTCTTTATTATCATAGTTTCTGGTCTGAATGCTGCCAACTATACCTACCATACGTCCTTTTGCAAAGAACTTGGACAAAAGTTCAGCCTGTTGTCTCCATGCAACGCAGTTAATAAAATCGGCATCGTAATTGCCTTCTGCATTTTTAAACCTTCTGGAAACAGCGATACTGAAACTGCAAACGCTTACGCCGTTTGCTGTGGTTTTGAGTTCGGGGTCTCTGGTCAGACGACCTACGAGTATAACCTTATTCATAACTTACACCTCTCGAAATTACTTTCTGATTACGATTGTTCTGAGCAAACCATCGGTGATGTTATAAACACGCTCGAGTTCAGAGACGAATTCTGCTTCACTTGCAAAATTAACTAAAACATAATAACCTTCTGTTTTGTAGTTAATGGGGTATGCAAGTCTTCTTTTGCCCCATACGTCTACAGATTCAACTGTGCCGTTTGCTTCAATCATTGTTTTGAATTTGTCGCTGATGGCATTGATCTGTTCTTCGGGTAAAGACGCATCGATAACAAAAATAGTTTCATACTTGTTGATAACATTTGTCATAATGTTTCACCTCCTTGTGGACTATGGCCCTCTTTCGAGAGCAAGGAACCTTGAAAATTCAAGGTTGCTGACCTAATCGACCTTAAAATCAGCCCTATCATTATAATACACTAAATTTTGTTTGTCAAGCATTTTTTGGTATTATTCTTCAATTTCAAGCGAAGCAACCCACTCATCAAAGGCATTTCCTGCGATTTCGTATTCTGCATCGTCTTCGATATTTTCGATTACACTTCCGTCTTCTTCTTCGTAAAAACGGTAGAGATAAACTTCTTCTTCGCCTTCAACCGCATCTGTGGGAATGAGTGCAATATATTCTTTGCCGTCTGCTTCAAACACGCCAAGGGGTGCACATTCTACGCTTTCTCCGCCCTCGAAATCAAGCATAATTGTTTCTGCTTCATAATTTTTGTCGCTCATAGTTAAATTCTCCTTAAAAAGTATTTTCCTTATTATAACAAATAATTTGCGTTTAGGCAATAAATATGTTAGAATATTATATATTTATATTTTTTGAGGTGAACAAAATGGAATTAAAGGGACTTACAATTAATTTTCTCGGAGACAGCATTACACAAGGGGTAGGACTGAGCGAAAACGGGAAAACTTTTCATCAGATTATAAAAGAAAAATACGATTTGAAACATGCATACAATTACGGCGTTGCGGGAACAAGAATTGCCCGTCAGATTGTTGCATCAAAGGAATTTACAACATATGACCTGTGTTTTGAACTCCGTGCAGAAACTATGGAAAGGTCAGCAGATGCCGTTGTAGTTATGGGAGGTACAAACGATTTCGCTCACGGCGATGCACCTTTTGGAACTTACGATTCTGATGATGTTTTTACATTTTGCGGTGCAGTTAACTCGCTTATTAAAAAGTTGAAAATGGATTTCCCTGACGCAAAAATAGTTTTTATGACACCTATTCATATGCGGGGCGAAGATGGTCCGTCTCTGCCTGACGGAAAGATTCTGGCGGATTATGCAGATGCCATAAGGAAAATTTGTGCACAACACGGCGTTTGCGTAATAGATTTATTTAAAATAAATCCGCTCGACCCAACTGATGCCACCCTTGTCCCCGACGGTATACACCCTGGCGACAAAGGCCATGCAATAATGGCGGAATTTATAGAAAAAGAACTGCTCAAACTATAACAATGTTTAAACCACACAGAAAGCGGTGAATCCGATGGAAGAAATGAGACTGCAAAAATTCCTTGCTCTTTCGGGCGTTGCGTCCAGAAGAGCAGGTGAAAAATTAATAGAAGACGGCAGAGTAAACGTAAACGGCACTGCAGTTACCGAACTCGGCACAAAGGTTACAGAAGAAGATATTGTCTGCGTTGACGGGGAAAGGATTAGACCTGAAAACAAAAAGGTATATATAATGCTCAATAAACCTGTGGGGTATGTAACTACTGTTTCTGATGACAGAGAGCGTCCTACCGTTATGGACCTTTTGGGCGATGTGAATGTAAGGGTTTATCCTGTGGGAAGACTTGACTTTAACACCGAGGGACTTCTGCTTCTCACAAACGACGGCGATTTCACAAACAAGGTTACCCACCCCAAGCATAAACTCGGCAAAACCTACGAGGTGCTGGTTACGGGCAAAGCAAAACAAAACGCTATAAAAATGCTTGAATCGGGCGTTATTATTGACGGCAGAAAGACCGCACCTGCTAAAGTCGATGTTTCAGAGGCAGGAAAGGGAAGTGCTGTCCTTACTATAACCATTCACGAGGGCAGAAACCGTCAGG
>JAZQDA010000069.1:0-6753 GCA_045546535.1 Clostridia bacterium
CCCTTACTCTGACCGCGCCCGGTGTAAAAACAATCACTGACATATTTTATGCATCGCAGTACTATAACACTTTGTTCACAAGCGAAAATATTGACGAGGATACAATAACTGACTATTATCATAATAATTATGTGTGTGCAAAACACATTCTTATCTCAACCATTGATGAAAACGGCCAACCTTTTAACGCAAACAAGATGAAATCTGCCAAAGCAACTGCAGATGCTGTTTACAGACTCGCAAAAAAAGGTGAGGATTTTGACAAACTGATTGAAAAATACGGCGAAGACCCGGGGGCTATATATAACCCCGGCGGATACATCTTCACAAAAGGCGAAATGGTGGAAGAGTTTGAGAAAGAATCGTTCTCACTCGGTATTGGGAAAATCAGCCAACCCGTAAAATCTCCGTACGGATACCATATAATAAAACGCCTTGAACTTCCGCAGATTACCTATTATCTGAGAGATGTGGTTAAAAGAAGTGTACGCCAAGTTGAACTGGAAAACCACACTGAAATGCTCATAGAAAAAAGCAAAATTAAACGCTATATGACAGATGAGCAAATCATAGAAAATTTAGGATTTTCAAATAAAGAAATTCAAGTTATGATAGATGCAATCGTCGGGGGCGGACTTAACTAAATAATTATTTTCTTGACAAAACGGACCGACACTGATATAATAAGTTTCGGTCCACTTCGGCCCATTGGTCAAGCGGTCAAGACGGCGCCCTCTCAAGGCGCAATCCCGAGTTCGATTCTCGGATGGGTCATAAAAAGCACTTGCATTTTTGCAAGTGCTTTTTTAAGTAATAAGGAAAAGTTAAAAGGTAATAAGTATGGAAAAAACTCGCTCTGGCGAGTTTTTTCTTTTTTTGAATTAAATTCCGTTTTTGGCTTACAATACTCATATAAACTATTGTCATTTCGGAGGAGCATTTATGAAACAACATATCGAAATTTTAGATGTATTTGCAAGGGAAATTATTGATTCCAGGGGCAATCCCACAATAGAGGCAGAGGTAATATGTGAGGGCGGTTATTTAGGAAGAGCCGCTGTGCCGTCGGGCGCATCTACCGGAGAGCACGAGGCGGTTGAAAAACGCGACGGCGATAAACAAAGATTTATGGGAAACGGCGTACTCGATGCAGTTGATAATGTAAATAATATCATATCAGATGCAATAGTTGGTATGAATGTACTAGACCAAAGGCTCATTGACAAAACTCTTATAGACCTTGACGGAACTGAAAACAAAGGAAGTCTTGGCGCAAATGCCATACTTTCGGTATCACTTGCCTGTGCAAAGGCAGCGGCAAAGGCACTTGGTCTTGGTCTTTACAACTATGTCGGCGGGTGTTTTTCTAACATCTTACCCGTGCCGATGATGAACATTTTAAACGGCGGTGCCCATGCCAATAACAGTGTTGACATTCAGGAATTTATGATTATGCCCGTAGGAGCACCCAGTTTCAGAGAAGGGCTTAGAATGTGCTGTGAAGTTTTTGCAAACTTAAAATCCGTGCTTAAAGAAAAAGGATATGCAACATCTGTAGGCGACGAGGGCGGATTTGCGCCTGAACTTGAAAAAGACGAAGACGCTCTTATTCTGATTGTTGAAGCAATAAATAAAGCGGGTTACAACACAGATACCGACTTTAAAATTGCAATTGATGCTGCATCGTCCGAATGGGTACAGGGTGAGGGTTATAAAATGCCCAAATCACAGATTTCATTTACAAAGGAAGAACTCGTAAACTACTGGGTAACGCTATGTGAAAAATACCCTATCATATCAATAGAAGACGGGGTTGGCGAAAATGACTGGCAGGGCTGGGAACTTCTTACGGAAAAACTTGGCGGGAAAATCCAACTTGTCGGCGATGACCTTTTTGTAACAAATCCCAAAAGGTTAAAAGACGGCATAGAGAGGAAAGTGGCAAATTCGGTGCTCATTAAATTCAATCAGATAGGCACTCTCACCGAAACCTGCGAAACGGTTTTAAAGGCACAAAGACACGGCTACAGTGCCGTTATGTCGCACCGTTCGGGCGAAACCGAAGACACCACAATTGCAGACCTCGCGGTTGCTTTCGGTTGCGGACAGATAAAAACAGGCGCCCCGTCGCGCTCTGACAGATGTGCAAAATATAACAGACTTCTCAGAATTGAAGAAGAACTTTCTGATACTGCCGAATATCTGGGACAGGATACTTTTTATAACTTATAAAAGAAAAATCAGGGCAACTGCCCTGATTTTTTAATCTTTAACTTTTCCGTTTTTTGCAAGATATGCATTTTTATAACGCTTGTCTTTAGTAACATCTTTTACTGACCATTCGGGGTCAGGATAAGATTTTGCTTCATCTTCGGTTTCAAACTCTATCTCCATAAAAAAGAGCCCTGAGAGTGAGCCGTGGAAGATATCAAATTCCAATATATGTTTGCCGTCATTTATAATATGGCGGGTTTTTTCTATGATGGTTCCGTCAATTTTCTTTAATAAATTCTCATAACTTTCTTTTGTTATTTCAGTTTCAAATTCATCTCTTGAAAGACCGTTGGGAGATGGCATAGTCTTTACGCAAAGAACAAATCTTTTACCGTTTTCCGCCCGAAGTCTCACAGTCGGCGAAAAACTTATGTAACTTTGCTCCATATGGATTTTCTCTGCTTTTTCAAGGTCAAACGGCACTCTGGTTATATCTATGAGCCATTTGCGTTCTATTTCTTTTTTTCCTGCCATAAAACTCACCTCTTGAATAATAAGTATATATCCTGAAACGGAAAAAGTCAACGGCATACTTTTTTGAAAAAACACTTGACACCTTTATAAATACTGTGATATAATGACCGAGTTAAAACATTTGGCCGAGTAGTTCAGCTGGTTAGAATGCCAGCCTGTCACGCTGGAGGTCGAGGGTTCGAGCCCCTTCTCGGTCGTAAAAAAAGAGCACCCGCATTTTTGCGGGTGTTATTTTTTTGCAATTAAGATAAGAGGGGCTCGAATACATTGACAAATATCAACTCTTGCCTTATAATAAACTTGTTACCGATGTTTAAATTGGAAGATTTTGGTTAAAATATGTTAGAACTTAGATTACAGGAGGTCTTTAATATGGAAAAATATGTTTGCCCTTGCGGTTACATCTATGATCCCGCAGAAGGCGATCCCGAAAACGGCGTTGCTCCCGGTACTTCTTGGGAAAATGTCCCTGAGGATTGGCTCTGCCCCGTGTGCGGTCTTGGCAAAGACGCATTTGAACAGGAATAATTTTTTAAAAACCCTGATATTGCGTTTATATCCGCAGTATCAGGGTTTTTTCGACTATTTAACAGTTTGACACAGGGTTTATTTTATAGTATAATTATTAGTTAGTTAGCCGTTGGAGTATTATCCGAACTCCGATTTTAAGATACAAAAATTTCCCTTCTCTTCACCAAAATGCTCGATAATCCCCCAATGGCTAAGACTAGAAGAACAGGAGTTTAATTATGACTAAAATAGACATTTTTTCAGGCTTTCTGGGTGCGGGTAAAACCACACTCATAAAAAAACTTATAGCAGAGGCATACAGAGGCGAAAAACTCGTCCTTATAGAAAACGAATTCGGTCAAATTGGTATAGATTCCGCTTTTTTACAAGAAGCGGATATTGAAGTTACCGAAATGAACTCAGGTTGCATCTGCTGTTCCTTAGTGGGCGATTTTGGAGAGGCTCTTTTAAAGGTGCTTGAAAAATTTTCACCCGACCGCATAATAATTGAACCCTCAGGCGTGGGTAAACTTTCTGATGTCATAAAAGCCGTGGAAACATCGTGTGTCGGCAATGCCGTTTTAAACTCAAGCGTAACAGTAGTTGATGCATCAAGATGCAAAATGTATATGAAAAACTTCGGCGAATTTTTTGGCAATCAGATTGAAAATGCGAAATGCATAGTTTTAAGCCATACACAATCTGCAGGAAGTGAAAAGACAGAAACCGCAATATCTCTTATCCGCACACTCAATAAAGATGCCCTTATTATTTCAACCGAGTGGGAAAAGTTAGACGGAAAAGATATTGTATCTTCCATAGAAAACAGCGCCACTTTAAAATCAGACCTTGAGCATCTTACTCACGAGCATCATCACGAGCACAGTGAGCACTGCGACTGCGGCCATCATCACGAACACGGTGAGCATTGCGATTGCGGTGAGCATCACCACCACGAACACGGTGAGCATTGTGACTGCGGTCATCACCACCATCATCACGCAGAAGATGTTTTTACAAGTTGGGGGAAAGAAACCTCTATCGCGTTTACAAAAGAAAAAATCCAATCCTGTCTTGACGCTCTTTCAGACTTTGAAACCTACGGCACAATTCTTCGTGCAAAAGGCGTGGTTGAGGGTGAAAACGGCGAATGGATACACTTTGACTATGTTCCGGACTTCCCCGACATAAGAAACGGAAGTGCTTTTGTTACGGGTAGAATATGTGTTATCGGAAAAGATATAAACGAAGAAAATTTGCAAAGACTTTTTGAAATTTAAGAGGTAATGAAAATGGCAACTGAAATCCCCGTATATCTTTTTGTGGGTTTTTTGGAATCAGGAAAAACTAAAGTCATTCAGGAAACTTTGGAAGACCCCGGCTTTAACTCCGGCGAAAAGACTCTTCTTCTGGTGTGCGAATACGGAATGACAGATTTCGACACATCCCGCTTTGCCCACAACAATGTGTATATAGAAGATATTGAAAACGAAAAAGACCTTACAAAACAATATCTTACATCGCTTGTTAAAAAACATAAAGCGACAAGGGTTATGATTGAATATAACGGTATGTGGCAACTCGATAGCCTCTACAATGCAATCGGCGACAACTGGCTTATATATCAGCAGATTTTCTTTGCAGATTCAACCACTTTTATAAACTACAACAACAATATGCGCTCACTTGTGGTTGACAAACTCAAAAATTCTGAACTCGTTATCTTCAACCGCCCCTCACCCGACACAGACAAAGACGCTTTTCATAAAATTGTGCGCTCTGTATCAAGAAGGATTGTAATTGGATATGAATATCCCGACGGAGAGGTTGAATATGATGAAAAAGAAGATCCGCTTCCGTTTGATGTTAACGCTCCTGTAATTGAAATTAAAGACAGAGATTATGCATTTTGGTTCCGTGATTTTTCAGAAGATCTTAAAAAATATATAGGAAAAACCGTCCGTTTCAAAGGAATTGTCGGAATAAACGGGAAGATGAAACCGGGCGACGCCATTTGCGGACGCCACGTTATGACGTGCTGTATTGAAGACATTGAGTTTAAAGGTCTTGTTATTGAAGGTATACCCGCTCCGATGGATATATCGAACCGCGACTGGATTGTGCTGACGGCAAAAATTGTAATGAAATATCACGAACTTTACAAAAAAGACGGACCCGTACTCAAGGTCATAAATATAGAAAAATCAACCGTTCCCGAAGAGGAAGTTGCAACATTTTATTAAAAATATATAAAGTAAAAAGGTCAGGAGAAAAATATGTCCTTTTATGAAATCGTCCTTTTTGGCATAGGTCTTGCTATGGACGCGTTTGCTGTGTCTGTGTGCAAGGGGTTGTGCATGAAAAAAATAAATTACAGATACGCCTCGTTAATTGCTGTTTTCTTTGGATTTTTTCAAGCACTTATGCCCTTTTTAGGCTACTGGCTCGGTAAATCCTTTGAAAGTTACATAACAAGTGTTGATCACTGGGTGGCATTTATTCTGCTTGGTTATATCGGTATTAAAATGATAAGAGAAGCGTTTGAAGAAGAGGAAATGAGTTGCAAACTTGATTTTAAAATCGATATAAAAGAACTCTTTATTCTTGCCATAGCAACAAGCATAGACGCTCTCGCCGTAGGTATTGCATTTTCATTCAACCCAAGAGTTAACATATATGAAAACATCGCTGTTATCGGTATTGTAACATTTATAATTTCCTTTTTCGGTGTAATCATAGGAAACAGATTCGGTGCCCGTTATCATAAAAAAGCAGAAACTGTGGGCGGAATAATACTTGTGCTTTTAGGACTTAAAATTCTTTTAGAGGGTGTTGGGTTAGCATGACATCTGATTGCAGACTTTGTCCGAGAAACTGCGGTGTAAAAAGAACTGACGGCGAAACAGGATTTTGCGGACAAGGAGAAGAGATAAGCCTTGCCAGAGCATCGCTTCATATGTGGGAAGAGCCTTGCATTTCAGGCACTCAAGGCTCTGGCACGATATTTTTTTCGGGTTGTAATATGGGCTGTGTTTTTTGCCAGAACAGAGAAATATCTTTCAGGGGAAAAGGCAAAGAAATACCGCCTGAAAGACTTTGTGAAATCTTTTGGGAACTGAAAACGAAAGGCGCTCACAACATAAATCTTGTAACGCCCACACACTTTGTCCCAAAGATTATAAATGCCATAAAAAAAGCAAGAGAAGACGGCTTTGACCTGCCTTTTGTATACAACTCGGGCGGATATGAAAGCGTAGAAACACTTAAAAGTTTAGAGGGCGTAATCGATATTTATATGCCTGATTTCAAATACTATGAAGAAGAAACCGCAAAAAAATATGCGTCCTGCCCTGACTATGCAAACTTCGCCAAAGATGCAATAAAAGAAATGGTAAGGCAGTGCCCAAAGTGTCGGTTTGACGAAAAGGGCTTAATGAAAAAAGGTGTGATTGTACGCCATATGCTCATTCCATCACACGTATATGAAGCAAAGAA
>JAZQDA010000070.1:0-5436 GCA_045546535.1 Clostridia bacterium
ATAAAAGTTTTTGATTTTAAAATGCGCATATTTTTCACCATCTATATTATAAACTTTTTTCGAAATTAAATCAATATTTACTATATCTGTGATATCAAAAAATTTTACAAAGTTTTTTAAAAAGTGCTTGACAAATAAGGATAATTATAGTAAAATGAATTTCGTCGTTTGAAAACTTAACATTTGGCGGCATAGCTCAGTTGGCTAGAGCATGCGGTTCATACCCGCAGTGTCGATGGTTCAAATCCGTCTGCCGCTATCAAAATCCGTACACTTTGGTGTGCGGATTTTTACTTATTACCTATTCACTCTTCACTATTCCCTAAAAATACTTGAGTACTGATTTTTTGAAAGTAATAAGCAATAGTGAATAAGGAAGAAGTTAAGGTGGTTTTGCTTATGCAAAACAAAAATTTAAAAATGTCTCTATAGTTTTGCTTCCCTAGAAAAAGACATCAGTTGGATATCTTTTTTGCTTATAAACACAAAGAGCACTTGCAAATGCGAGTGCTCTTTGTGTTTATGTTATTATCTTATAATTTCAATACCGAGAATATCGCAAAGGTTTTCGATGAGTTCTGTGTTATCACCGTAAGAGATGATATAGTGCTGACACATTACATTCTGTGCAAAGCGGGGAACGTCATCGAGTTTAATTTCAAGTCCCGGAAGTTGGGGTGCTGGTTGTGTCCAACCTGCCTCTTCCCATTTTCTTGGGCTTACGCCTTCACCTGTAACCATATGCATATAATACATACCATCATCATATGTAAGACGGCACATTGTAAGAAGACCGGGTTTAACTTTACTTACATTAAGGATACCTTCTGAAAGTTCGCCGAATGCTGCGGGCATAACTGTTACTTCGCCGTCAACAACTTCAGCGGGAACATAGTCAGGAACACCTGCGAGTACACGATCCTGGAAGAACTCATAGAATTCAAGGTAACAAGCGCACTGACCTGTGAGGTATTTAACCATAAGTTGAGTAATGTTACCGAGTGAGTCATTTTCGGGGATTGTGCAAAGTTTTGCATCATCTGACAAAAGCATAAAGATAGGTGCGGGGGGAAAACCGAGAAGTTTCTTCATACCGTCAACGTCTTTGAGAGAGATTGCATCATAGCCTCTTTCGTCGCAAATTGACTTAACTGCAAGGTAGTAACCTGCTGCTTTTTTAAGACTTTCGGGGTTAGCCTGTTTAAGGAATTTCCATTTTGACATTTTGTTATCGATAACAGACTGTATATCAGCATCAGAAAGTGCCTGATAGCGCTGTTCGATTTCGAGCATTTCAAAAGTTTCGATTTCGGGACCGATTTCTCTTTTGAGTGAGGGACCGTCTACCTGTGTACCGTAGAGGTTCATATCACGGTAACCTGCCATACCGCTTCTTGCGTGGCGAAGTTTTGCTGCAGCCTGAGCGGCTTTAGCATAGTTGTAAACTGCTTTTGTATTTGAAGGAAGACCGATGATATCATATACATATTTGAATGTATAACCAAGGTCATAGAATGTTTTTCTGATTGCAGTTGTACCTGCCTGGTCAGCGGTGGTAACAATTCTGCCGTCTTCAATCCAACCGCAAAGTCCCCAAAGTACCATAGGTTTATGACGGAAGTGTTCTGTAACTTTTACTACTGCGTGAGTTGGAATCCAACCTGCGATGCATACTACCAAAACATCAAAATCTTCGCCTTGAAGTTTTTCAATACAATTTTTGATGTCTTTTTCTTCATAGTCATCTGTTACGGGGAATACGCTTACAAGGTCCATTCCCTCTGCTTTTAATGCTTTTTCTGCATCAGCACATTTTTTAATAATGATTTCTTTCGGGGTGTTTACTTCACCAAAACCGACAAATGCTGCTTTTACCATAATTAAATCCTCCCTGTATTTAAAATATTATCATACTTACAAAACCGGTCATATACATGACTCATATCTGTACCAGACGGTTTATATACGACATCAGTTTCAATCATTTTACATGCATCTTTTACAGATTTAAAGTATCCTGCGCCGACACCTGCAAGGATTGCAGAGCCAAGACACGCAGTTTCTTTATTTTTAAGAGTTACAAGAGTTTTCCCCGTTATATCTGCTTTAATTGAGCACCAGACGGGACTTGTTGCAGCACCGCCCATCGCTCTTATTTCTTTTGCGTCGGCACCAAGATAGTCAAGATTGCTTTTTAAAATACAAGCGATTGATTCCATAATGCTTCGAACAAAATGAGCAGATGTATGTTCGGGGGTAATCCCAGTGAAACTTCCTCTTGCATCGGGGTTATATTTAGGCATTGTAGAACCGCAAAGGTAAGGCAAGAAAACTACGCCGTCAGAACCAGGTGCAACATCTTTTGCGATATCGCCGAGTTCTACGAAACTATTATCAGGCATAAATGCATTCCTAAACCATTTCAGTGCCATTCCCGCAGTTGCACTCCAGGAAAGCAGACAGTATGAATCATCATAGTTATAGTGGCAAGGAACTATTGAATCGGGGTTAAATTCGGGGATTGAATCGGTAGGAACAAAAATCGCCATTGTTGTACCTGTCATTTCACTGATTATGCCCTTTTCAACAACACCTGCACCGATTGCACCTGCGACCTGGTCCATAGCAGATGTTACAACTTTTATGCCTTTATAGTCGCCGACATACTCACCGCTTTTCAAAAGTCGGGGAAGCATATCTTCAGATACGC
Organism: Clostridia bacterium; assembly: GCA_045546535.1. Classification (GTDB taxonomy): domain Bacteria; phylum Bacillota; class Clostridia; order UMGS1810; family UMGS1810; genus RGIG1828. Next base: position 2,711 of record JAZQDA010000070.1, read on the forward strand.
CTATGTAGTCTAAAATTTCTTTCCACCACATTCCGTTATTTATGTCGAAATAAAGGCTTGATGACTGAAGAGTTTTTTGTGTTACAAATTCGCCTGTAAGTTTATAGAGGAGATAATCTTCCAAAAGAAATATCTTTTTGGTTTTAGCCCATATATCAGGTTCATTTTTCTTGACCCACATAAGTTTACAAGCGGGCCAGGTAGCAGTAACTTCAGGCTGACCGGTTATTTCATAAACCTTTTTATTGCCGAAGTGTTTTTGAATCTCTTCTGCTTCTTCTGTAGCGCGGTTATCAAGCCACACTATTGCATCTCTTACGGGGTTACCGTTTTCGTCAGTTAAAATAAGTGTTTCGCACTGTGTGTCAATCGCGAGAGCGTCAACACTTGCTGTTTTCTTTATTTTATCAAGAGCAGTATTGAAAATTTCCCAGTATTTTTCTGCTTCAAATTCAACTATATTGCCTTTTGTTTTTACGATATAGTCTTCGTTGACAGATGCCAGGATTTTTAATTTTTCGTCAAAAAGTACAGCCTTGACAGATGTTGTGCCGTAATCCATGCCGAGAAAATTCATATTTCACATCATCCTTTTAAGTAATTTTACCTGCAACATAATATGAAACTACATAATATTACATATTAACTATAATACATCATAAGGGCATTAAAGTCAATGGTTTTTTACCCTTTATCCCCTACTTTCGATTATAGCAAAAACGAAAGTTAGATCATTGCGTATTATTGACATTACGTGGAAAATATGCTAAAATTTAACTCAAATCGTAAGGAAGTGAATGGTTTTATGGCATTAAACGAAAGAAAACAAAAGATTCTGCAACTGCTTGAAAAGAACGGGTCTGTAAAGGTTACGGAACTAAGCGGTATTCTTGATATTTCTGAGGTAAGTGTAAGAAGTTATCTTGCCGATATGGAGAAAAAAGGGCTTTTATCAAGAGTTCACGGCGGGGCTATAAGTTCATACAAGCCGTATTACAGTATGAATTTTAATCAAAGACTTGAAACAAACCAAACAGAAAAAAGTGCTATTGCAAAAAAAATTGCACAGATGATTGAAGAAAATGATACAGTAATGCTTAATTCAGGCACTACAACTCTTATGATTTTCAGAATGCTCCCTGCAAATTACAATCTCAACATTGTTACAAACTCAATTTCTATAGCACTTGAAGCATCAAGCAATCCTAATTTCAATGTCATTTTAGCAGGTGGAGAAGTCAACACAAAATATCAGTTTACATATGGAACTGATGCAGTAAATCAACTCAAAAATTACCATGCGGATAAACTTATCTTATCCGTTGACGGAATAGATTCTGAAAAAGGCTTTACCACCTATTACGACAAAGAAGCAGAGATTGACAGAACTATGATTGGGCAATCGGAAATCTGCATTGTAGCAGCAGACTACTCCAAATTTGACAGAACTGCTTTTGCAAAAATTTCTCCTAAAGATGTGGCTGACTACATTGTAACAAACAAATCGGCAAATTCTGATATAATTAACCAATTTAAAAATACAAAAACAGAGATAATTTTCGTATAAAAAAACGGAGCAATTGCTCCTTTTTTTTTAATAATTTTCGTTTATAATTCTTGCTTCGTTATAGAATCGTTTGTCACATGCATCGCCCATTGAAAATGTTTTTCTTGGAAGTGCACCGTCAACTATTACTGTTTTATAAAGGTCATTTTTATCCATAGCATCTAAGATAAAACCGCAGGTTGCAGAGTCTGACGCAAGTGATTTTACTACATCTTCGCCGTGGATATAGTCAACTCTGCCGCCGTTTTCTGAAATGTATTTATCAATGAACGCCTGAAGTGTACCAACTGTAAGGTTTGCAGATGGGGTTTTAAATGTGAAATCTTTTGTGCCGTCTTTGGTAACGAATGTAAAAGACTGTGCTCCGTCTTTTTTGCCCTCTATGCACACTTTTTCAAGTTCAGCCTGAACTTTATTTACATCAACCTCAAAAAGATTTCTGTGTATTGCTTCGAAAACAAGTGAATCATCGTGAAGATTTACAAGTTCGCAAAGTGCATAGCGTGAAAGAGAAGTGTTTGTGCCTTTCTTTTTCATTTCGTTATAATATTCTTTAGCGGTTGCAAGAGAGTGGTTTCCGTCCCCTACCGCAAAAACCAAAGGTTTATCTTCGTTAACACCATATTTTTCGTTAAACGCACTGATATCAGACATTTTTTCGAGTTCAGTTTCAAGATACTGTGCGAGTTCTTCGTTTAATACCCAGCCTTTTAAATGTCCTGAATCCATCATAAGTTCAAAATCATAAACTTTTTTAAGTTCATCTGTTTTTGATGCGATATGTTCTATAATCTGTTTTTTCCTGTCATCAATCAAAATCATTACATGAGGAAGTTCAAGACATGCATCAATTCTCACCTTAAGTCTTGGCGGGATACGCTCTGTAACAGTTCCCTCAGTTGCTCTCACGGCTGATTTTGAGCCTTTATTATAATCATAATCTTCAAGGTCAACTGCTCCTATTATACCGCGTCTTACTTTTCCGTTTCTCTGGGTTCTTTCAATGTAGAAATATGATGATTCATATTTTTCAAAGATTTCGTCTTTGCAATAGACTCTCATATTTTCATTTATTTTTTTGATGCGCTGATCTACGCCGTCTTGTTCAAGATAGATCTCAGGCAAAATGAGATGATATGTAGAAAGTTTTGAATCTGTG
>JAZQDA010000071.1:0-3293 GCA_045546535.1 Clostridia bacterium
AAGTAGATAAGGTCAGGTGCCGAAATATTTGCATCTGTTGCAAGTGCAGAAGATGCAGTAAGCCAACCGGCATTTCTTCCCATTATTTCAACAACAAGTACGTTTTTGATATCATAACAACCTGCATCTTGTGCCATTTGCGAAATGGTGGAAGAGATATATTTTGCACAACTTCCGTATCCTGGTGCATGGTCAGTTCCTACAAGATCGTTATCGATTGTTTTGGGAACTCCAATTACTTTTATGCCGTATTTTGAACATATCGGAGCCATTCTCATAACGGTATCCATTGAATCGTTACCGCCGATATAAAAGAAATAGCCTATATTTCTTTCGTTGAATACAGATACAATCTGTTCAAGTTCTTCATCTGAATCAGTTTTGAGTTTGTATCTGCATGAGCCAAGAAAAGAAGAGGGCGTTTGTTTTAATAATTCTATGTTGTTTTCATCGCAAAAACGGTCATTTAGTTCAATAAGATCACCACGTAAAAGACCTTTTATACCGTTTACTGCACCATACATAATTCCAGCATTTTCTTGCTTGAGATATGTAGAAATTACTCCTGCAAGAGATGAGTTAATTACTGTTGTCGGACCGCCTGACTGACCAACTACTGCGTTTTTTAATTTAGACATATTAAAACTCCTTTTCTATATATTCATTTATTGTATATCTGTTAATAACATTCCAGATTTTAGGGATATCTGGTGCAAACTTCGTTTTTCCAAATTTGTTAAAACTATCTTTTGTGATTGTATATTCGTTTAATAAATTGTTGTTAGAATCAAGTTTTTCAAAATATATAGAACAACTGTCGGAGGATTTATAAACCAGACTCACATCATAAAAGGGAATAGCATCATCATCTTTGAACAGTTTATATTTTAAATATTCTACATACTTATCGTCCAAACCATCGGATATGATACGTGCTTTTTCAAGACCTTCAATAAAGAAGTTTACTTCTCGGTATTTGAAACCCGTATCATAAATGAAATTGGGTATAAAACAAACTTCATTACTTTTATAAAGAATTTCTTTTGGTGACACTTTAATTGCAAACTTGTGATTGTTAGAAAAAATCAGCATTGGAATTTCATAAGTGAAATTAACACAACAATAAGGACACGTTACGTTATTTAAAGAACAAGAAAGAAATTTCAAGGTGTCGTCTGACCCGTCATCAAGATTTATGACATTAATCATATATTTATTTAAAATGAAAACTTCTTCACAGTTCTGGCATATGCAATTGTATGCTTCAATACGGCCCATGAGAATACACCTCACTTTTGAATATTATAACACAAAATATGAGGGTCTTTCAATAAAAAATTACAATATTTTTCATTTTTACTATTGAAAAATATTTTAAAAAATTATATAATATACTTAATTATAATTAGGAGGTATATGCTTACTATGTATACAACAGAAGAAATCAGAAAAATAGACCCTGAAATTGCAGATGCAATTGAAAGTGAAGTTGAAAGACAAAGAAATAAAATAGAACTTATTGCAAGTGAAAACTTTGTAAGCAATGCAGTAATCGAAGCCATGGGAACTCCACTCACAAATAAATACGCTGAAGGATATCCGGGCAAAAGATATTACGGCGGTTGTGAATGTGTAGATGTAGTAGAAAATCTTGCTATTGAAAGAGCGAAAGAACTTTTTGGCTGCGACCACGCAAACCTTCAGCCTCATTCAGGCGCACAGGCAAACCTTGCGGTGTTTTTTGCTGTTTTAAATCCTGGTGATACTGTTCTTGGTATGAACCTTTCACACGGCGGACATCTTTCCCACGGAAGTCCTGTTAATATTTCAGGTAAATACTTCAATATTGTTCCTTACGGTGTAAGTGAAAAGGATTCAATGATTGATTATGATGAACTTGAAAAAATTGCAGTAGAAAACAAGCCTAAACTCATCGTTGCAGGTGCAAGTGCATATCCGAGAACCATTGATTTTGAAAGACTTTCCGAAATCGCAAAAAAAGTCGGAGCATACCTTATGGTAGACATCGCACATATCGCAGGTCTTGTTGCTGCAGGTCTTCATCCAAGCCCTGTTCCTTATGCTGATTTTGTCACAACTACCACACATAAAACTCTCAGAGGTCCACGCGGCGGTATGATTATGTGTAAGGAAGAACATGCAAAACTTATCAATAAAGCGGTTTTCCCCGGCATTCAGGGCGGACCTTTAATGCACATAATTGCAGCGAAAGCAGTTTGTCTTAAAGAAGCGCTTTCACCTGAGTTCAAAGAATATCAGACACAGGTTGCTAAAAACGCTAAAGCACTTGCAAATGCTCTTATGGACGAAGGCTTTGACCTTGTTTCAGGCGGTACAGATAATCATCTTATGCTCATTGACCTCCGTAATAAAAATATCACAGGTAAAGAAGCAGAGCATATGCTTGATGAAGTTGGTATAACAGTAAATAAAAACACTATTCCTTTTGAAACAACAAGTCCTTTCATTACAAGCGGTGTAAGAATCGGCACTCCTGCTGTTACAAGCAGAGGTATGAAAGAAGAGGATATGAAAGAGATTGCACGTCTTATTTCAATGACATTAAACTCTTTCGAAACAAAACAAGATGAGATTAAGGAAGGCGTAAAAGCACTTACTGAAAAATATCCCTTGTATAAATAATGTCCTTAAAAACGGAGTGATTTTCAATGGTAAAACCGTTGGCTGATATACTCAGACCCACAACTCTCGATGATTTTGTCGGTCAAAGCCATATAATAGGGGACAACAAACTTTTAACCAATATAATCAAAGCCAAAGACATACCCAATATGATTTTTTTTGGACCTTCAGGAACGGGAAAAACCACTTTGGCAAACATCTGCGCTTCAGTTACCAATAAAAAACTCTATAAACTGAATGCAACTAACGCTTCTACAAAAGATATTAAAGATATAGCATCTGAAATCGATTCGTTGGAAGCGTCAAACGGCATACTTCTTTATCTTGATGAAATTCAGAATTTCAATAAAAAGCAACAACAGTCACTTCTTGAATATATTGAAAACGGAAGTATTACACTCATTGCAAGTACAACGGAAAACCCATATTTTTATGTGTATAATGCAATACTGTCAAGATGCACAGTTGTCGAGTTCAAACCTGTCAGCGATGATGATATTGTAATCGCTTTAAACCGTGCCGAAAGCAGACTGGGTGATATCTATACAGGGAAAAATATTACTGTTACACCTGACGCAATATTACATATAGCAAGAGCATCATATGGTGATGTCAGAAAGGCTCTTACG
>JAZQDA010000072.1:0-4957 GCA_045546535.1 Clostridia bacterium
GAGGCGGCGTGGCAACTTGCAAAAAGAGGAATAAATGTGTGTCTTTATGAAATGAAACCCAAAAAAATGTCTCCCGCCCACAAAAAAGAAGACTTTGCAGAACTTGTATGTTCAAATTCTTTAAGGGCGGCAAATGTAGAAAACGCAGTAGGTCTTTTAAAAGAAGAAATGCGCATTTTAGGTTCACTTATTATGGAATGTGCTGACCTTACCAAAGTTCCTGCAGGTGGGTCACTCGCTGTTGACAGAAATTTATTTTCTTCTCTTGTAACCCAAAAAATTAAAAACCACCCTTTAATTGAAGTAATTGAAGAAGAAGTAACCGAGATTAATCCGTGCGAAAAAACTATCATTGCCACAGGCCCTTTAACTGACGGAAAACTTTATGAAAATATAAAAGAATTTTTCGGCGAGGAAGAATTTCTTCACTTTTTTGATGCGGCAGCGCCGATTGTAACCTTTGAGAGCATAGATATGACAAAGGCTTACAAAAAGGCTCGTTACGACAAAGGCGACGCAGACTATATCAACTGCCCTATGACAAAAGAGGAGTATGAAAATTTTTGGAATGAACTCACAAATGCCGAACTTGCACCCATTCATTCCCCCGACAAAGAGGTTGTTTTTGAGGGTTGTATGCCTGTTGAAACTATGGCTAAAAGAGGAAAAGAAACTCTTCTTTTTGGTCCGCTTAAACCCGTTGGTTTAGAAAAAGAAGACGGCTCTCTTCCATACGCCGTTGTTCAACTCAGAATGGATAATAAAGACGGCACCCTTTATAATATAGTAGGTTTTCAGACTCATCTTAAATTTGGCGAACAAAAAAGGGTTTTTTCACTTATTCCCGGACTTGAAAACGCCGAGTTTGTCCGCTACGGCGTTATGCACCGCAATTCTTTTATAGATTCACCCCGCCTTCTCAACAAATTTTATCAGGCAAAGAAAAATGAAAACATATTTTTCGCGGGTCAGTTTACGGGCGTTGAGGGTTATGTGGAATCTGCATCGTCAGGACTTTTGGCGGGAATAAATATGTCAAATTTCATTCTCGGTAAAAATATGATAGATTTTCCGCGTGAAACTGCTATCGGCGCACTTTCTCATTACATATCAGATGAGAGTATAAAAAACTTTCAGCCGATGAATGTAACCTTTGGAATTATTACGCCGTGTGACATTAAAATAAGAAAGAAAAAAGAAAAAAATGCATACCTTGCAGACAGGGCATTAAATATAATAAAAAATATAGTGATTTCGTAAAAAAATCAAAAAAATCTAAAATTTTAACTCTTTATACGCTTTTACGCTCACTTATTTATAACTTTTCATTCCTTTTATTAAAAGGCTTGAAAAGTTATTTTTTTTGTGTTATAATGTAATATATGAAAAAATAGATAAATTTTGAAAGGAAAAATACATATGGATAGTGCTGTAGAAATTTGGAAACAAGTCCTTGAAATCATAAAGCCTGAATTCGACATAAAAGTAATCTATGACACCTGGATTGAACCAATCATTCCAATAAGCATTACAAAGGACAAGTTTACAATTAAAGTTCCCTATGTTTATAATAAGGAAATTATTGAAATCCGTTATACCAAACTTATAAAAAATGCTATTAAATTTATAACAGATAATGATGTGGAACTTGAAATTTTACTTTCAACCGAACTCAGTGAAAAAGAGGTTAATAAGATAAAAAAACAAACAAATCTCAATCCTCTCTACACTTTTGATAATTTTGTTATAGGTAAATCAAACCAACTTGCCCACGCAACGAGCGTTGCAATAGCAGAGGGCAGAGCAAAAGAATATAATCCACTCTTTTTATACGGCGGGGTAGGTCTTGGAAAAACTCACCTTATCCACGCTATAGGAAATTATATTTTAAAAAATGATTTATCAAAGAAAATTTTATATGTTTCAAGCGAACAGTTCACAAACGATGTAATTAATTCAATCAGAACAGACACAATGCAGATGTTCAGAGAAAAATACAGAACTGTTGATATTTTAATGGTAGACGATATTCAGTTTATCGGCGATAAAGAAGCAACTCAGGAAGAATTTTTTAACACTTTTAATGAACTTTATCAAAACGGAAAAATCATAATTGTAACTGCCGACCGTCCGCCCAAAGACCTTCCTACTTTTATGGACAGGTTAAAATCAAGACTTGGTATGAGCGGACCTATTGATATAAATCCCCCCGATTATGAAACAAGAATTGCTATACTTCGTAAAAAAGCACATCAGTTAAATATTGAAGTTCCCGATGATGTTTATGAATATATTGCAAAAAGAATAAAAACAAATATAAGGGATTTGGAAGGTTCTATTAAAAAAATAATGATTCACCATATGCTTATAAAAAAAGAGGTTAATATTGCACTTGCCGAAGAAGCATTAAAAGACATTATTGAAGAAAAAAGAAAGAAAATCACTCCTGAAATTATCATAAGTGGCGTAGAAAACTATTTTTCGTTAAAAGAAAATGATTTAAAAGGTGATTCAAGATCTAAAAAAATTGCTTTTCCCCGACAGATTGCAATGTACATATTTAAATATGAAACATCTCTTTCTTTAAAACAGATTGGTGATGTTTTAAATAAAGACCATACAACCATTATGTACGGAATTGATAAAATTGAAGAACTTATGAAAGATGACCCGGGTATCAAAAAAATTATAAATGATATAACAAATGAAATAAAATCTTAAGTTATCAACATCTGAAAGCCTTTATTTTTAAGTGTTTTTTTAAGTTATCAATATTTTGTGTAAAACTTTTTCAACACCTTGTGCAAATTTTATAAATTTTCTTAATTTTTAAAAAAATTATAAACACCGTTGTTAGTAAAATTTTTAACTTTTTAATATTTTTACCCACCGATAAAACATATAAATTGCAAGGCTTTAAAATACTTTTCCATATATTTAACATTACTACTGCTATTACTACTGAAAAAATATTATATAATTATTTATATTATTTAAGGAGATGTTTAGTTTGAAATTTTCCTGTGAAAAAGAAACTATTTTAAAATCAATAGAAATTGTATCAAAAGCAATTGCTCCTAATAATCCTGTAGAAATACTCAGAGGAATGAAAATCGAAGTTACCGATAAGATTAAACTTACAGGTTCTGACGGAAATTTTTCAATAGAGAGTATTTTTGATGCAGATATTTCAGAGGGCGGAACTCTTATCTGCGATTCAAGAATTTTTTATGATATTATGAAAAATATTCCTGACGGTAAGGTTACAATTTTCACATCTTACAATAATGAAATAAAAATTGTGTGCGAAAATTCAATGTTTAACATTTTATATCTTTCAAGCGAAGGATATCCTCTTATTTCAAAAGTTGAAGACGGCAAAAATATAAGAATATATTCAAAAAATTTAAAAGAAACTATTAAAAATACTCTTTTTGCTGCATCTGATGATGAATCAAGACCTATTCTTATGGGTGTTTGCTTTGAAATTAACAAAAGCAATATGAAAGCAATTGCTATTGACAAAACAAGAATGGCTCTTCGTAATCAGATTATTCCTGAAACTTCACTTTCAGATTACAGTTTTGTTGTGCCTGAAAAAGTTCTTTCAGATATTTCAAAAATTTTAAAAGATGATTCCACAATTGTTGATATTTTTGTTAACGAAAAAAGTGTAATGATAAAATTTGAATCATTTACAATTGTTTCAAATCTTTTAGAGGGCGAATTTATAGACTATAACCGTCTTATTCCAAATCAGTCAACCATTAAAGCAAAAGTAAATATTAAAAATTTCAGAGAAATGATAGAAAGAGCATCTATTATTATAAATTATGATGACCCAAATATTCCTCTTGTTTTAAAAGTAAAAGATTCTGAAATAAGTGTGGAATGTGTATCAAAATACGGCAATTTCTGTGAAAAGATTTTTGTTGATAAATACGGCGAAGATTTAAAAATCGGTGTAAATTCAAGGCTTATTTTAAATGCATTAAAATGCATAGAAGATGAAGAGGCTGTCTTTGAATTTACAAATATGAGAGGTCCTTTTGTAATTAAACCTATTCAGGGCGATTCTTATATTTATATGGTTCTTCCTATGGAACTTAAAAACAGAGGTTAAATTATGACAGAAATAAAAATAGAAACACCTTTTATAAAACTCGACCAACTGCTTAAATTTTCAGGACTTGCTTTTAACGGAGCAGAGGCTAAAAATATAATAAAAGACGGATTAGTTAAAGTAAACGGTGAGGAAGAACTTCAAAGAGGTAAAAAAATATATCCTGAAGATGTTATTTTAATAGAATTTGACGATGAAAAGGTTGAATTAAAGGTAAAATAATGTATATTAAAAGTTTAAACCTTTCAAATTTCAGAAATTATGAAAATGAAAAAATAGAGTTTTCTCCAAATGTCAATATTTTTTATGGAAAAAACGGACAGGGGAAAACAAATATTTTAGAGGCAATTTACTTTTTTCAAAGCGGAAAATCTTTTAAAAATATAAAAGATAAAGAAACTGTTAAATTTGGCTGTGACTATTCAAAAATAGACGGCGAATTTTTAAAAGAAAAAGAAAAATCTTCTGCTCTCATTTTCATAAAAGATAATAAATCAATAAAATTAAATGGTTGTCAGATAGACAGACTTTCTGAACTTGTAGGCGAATACAATATGGTAATTTTTACGCCTGATTTTTTAAATATTATTAAAGAAGGTCCGTCTGTAAGAAGACAGTTTCTCGATTCATTTATAAGCCAGATTAATAAATCTTATTTTAAAAATTTAATTGATTATTATAAAATTTTAAAACAAAGAAACAATGTTTTAAAAAGTAAAAGTAAAGATTTTTTATCTACACTCGATGTTTGGGACGAAAAACTTTGTGAAATAGGCGTTAAAATCAATAAAATGAGAAATCAGGCAATAGAAAAAATAAATGAAACAATAAATT
>JAZQDA010000073.1:0-12666 GCA_045546535.1 Clostridia bacterium
CCTTCTTTTACATTACCCATAAAAAATCACTCCTTTCAAATCTTCTTGAAGAATTTTCTCATCGTTTGATTTAATGTCCTCTCCATTTTCTTTTCTGATGCTTCCCAGAAACCCTTTTTACCAAGGGTAGGTCTTGCCGGATAACCATTTTTAGATGTAAAAGGTATTCCGCTATTAGCGAGTTTTAAAACCTGTTCCATATTTGGATATGAGCCAGTGGTGTACTGGTGATTCAAGTCCAAATATGCTTCAAATGAAACCGAATTGCCAGCCGACGTTAGTGCCGTCGTTCTTGGTGTATCGCCCAAAGCACCGGTTCTCTCATATGATTTAGGTTTTCCTTTCGTGTAAAACTTTCCAGTTTCACCATACATATCTGCCAACATTTTCTCCGAAGCAACATTCATTGCCTTTCTCAATTCTTTCATTAACATTGCATTAAGTTGAGACATATTATTGGCAGCCATTTCAATTCACCTTATTCCTTGCTTGCAATATCCTTAATTCTTTGAGATTTGCCGTAAGCCTCTACAAAAGCATCAGCACCGATATTGCCCTTTGCGATGTTATCAGCAATTTCGGTGAATTTCTGAATAGCATCTCCCGACAAAATAGGACTCATCTTTTCCATAACGCTGTTAATCACAGTTTTAAGGGTATTAGCCATACTGTTGAATGAATCTTTCTTTGTGTTTACAATTTCCATAGCCTCTGCGTAGGCATTTGCAAAGTCAAGTCTCATCTTTCCGTCGCCCTTAATGGCTTCGTTGAATTCATTGATGAATTCCTCATCTTCAACAAGCACATCCATCATAAGAGCATCCTCAAAGTCGTGAGGTAAGTCAAACTTGCTTTCAACAACACATTCGTTATAGAACAAACGCATTACATTTAATCTTCCGATATGGGGCTGATAATCGCCAGTCTCGGAATCAAAAAACTCGCCAACGATACCATTGACCAAAGAAACATAGTCAACAACACTAAAATCTTTCTTAATAACCATATATTTGTTTCCTCCAGAAATCTTAATAATAACGATAAAACTATTCTTTTATTGTAGATAAGAACTCGTCAACTCCGTATGTATATCGTGTACGAGCCTTTTTCTGACTAATAATTGTGTGTTCGATTTTATAAGCACCCAAATCATTGTAATTGAAACTTTTCTTCGGGATTAACTCGACAATCCGATTGAATTGCTCAATATCAATGAAAACGGTCTTTGCGATTTTTCGGAACTCGATTATGAAGCCACACACAATGCCATCATATTTGTTCCATTGGTTTAACCCTTGTATTTGATGAAAGTGAATTTCTTTTTCCTCATCCTTGTCTCTTTCAAACGAGATTGATGTGCCGGAAACAGTTTTCAATTCTAATGCAAATAATCTGCGCCGTTTTGAATCCCAGAGCAGATAGTCAAATGGGTTTTTAGAACTAAATCTCAATTTGCTACTTCCACCAAACGATTGTGCAGCATCAGGCAAACGATAGAGTAGGGCATAGTCAGGAGTTGATTTCTTCCATTGTTCCTCAAAGACTTTTCCTACATTTTTTGCCATAACTTCAATCCTTTATTGTGGTTTATTTGCCAACCATTTCTTATATACAAAGTTGGTTTCAGACTTTAAGAACCAAGCAGCAATCTTTCCGGGCTTGGTCTCATTCTCATATACAAACTTTGGCTGACAACCATTTTTGGTATAGAATATAATTTGAGCAAGGTTGTCAATAGCAACCAAGCACTCTCGCCCATAGCATTCAATACATTCTTCGAGCGAGTTAAATGTAATCTTTTTCATTCTTCTTTCTCCAATCGTTGTCAAATTTAAAAACGCAAAAGAAAAGGGGAAGATACCCCTAATACATAAAATTGTGGAGTATTTTCCCCTTATATAAAACTATAAAAATACAATACAACTTTACGCATCTTCATTATCTTCAATAGCAGTGTCTAACTCTTTTGCGACTTCTTCAACAGTTGTTTTCTTATTGGTGCGTTTCTTATCATTCACCGAAGCACCTTTCGGTTTATAATTCTTGTCAACAACAGAATATTTGCCGTCCTCACAAGCAACAAAAATTGTTTTTGCTTCTCTATGGATGGCGGGAAGTTGAACATCAACATCGCCATATCTAACGACAGTAACAACTTCGTTGTTGAGTTTAACTAAACATTCTTTAACCATACAAATCTCCAATCAAGAAAAATAAAGGGTAGGTGCGATTTTTCACACACCTACCCCAATTATTTTTAATTACTCGGCATCTTCGCTCAACTCAATGAAGTCGAGAACGTTACCGTCCTTGTCCTCCATCAAATCGAAAGTAGCCGTTACAGAAGCGGGGTCGCCTTCAGAACTGAAAGACAACTCAAAGTTACGCTGAATTGTAGCCTTGTAAGCAGTAATCTTGAAAGGTGTCAACAGACCATTCTCATCCTTGTCAACAGTAGACATAGTGATGAAGTAGTCCTTGGGAACTTTCTTGTTGTTGAAAGTAATCTTCTTAACACCAGTACGGTTAATTACATAACCAACAGTGTACTTTGTGCCAACAGCAATCTCACTTGCAGTAGTAGCAGTGAACTTACCTTCAGCGAATGTACCCTCGATAAGAGCAGACTCGTCACCGAAAGAATCAGCAGGGTAAGCAAACACAGTACCAGCAGTGATAGTACCGCTCTGGGGAACAGTCAAAGCAAGTTCACCGGCAGTCTCACAAGTAACAGTCTGGCTGTCTGCATACATAGCAGTAGTGTCGATTGTACCATCAGAGAACAAAGAGAAGAACTTGAAAGGATAAACCTGTGCCTCAACAGAAAGAGTACCCTCTAACGGATTGGTAAAGGCAATTCTACGAGAACCCTTTGCCATAGCATACACGCTATCGCTGGAAAGACCAGCAGTTGTAGTATTAGCAGTGTCGAACTTCAAGAAAGGCATCATTGTTTTGAGGTCGTTAATCTGAAGGTCACACACTTGTCTATTAGCCTTATTTACATCTGGCATAATCTATTTCCTCCTTGTAATAAAATAAGCCAGCCGACAGGCTGACTTTATTTCTTGTCATAATTATTCTTATACCAAAGCGAGACATCGAAAGTTTTCTTTTCGTCTCCCCAAACTGAAACTCTTGTGGAATCAATGTCATACATTGAATTTGCTTGTGTTCGGTTGAACGCATCCAAGAGTTGAAATATGGTTAAATCCCATATATTCACATAGTTTAGAGAGGGATGTTTGTTCGCAAGAGAAGAAATGATATTTGGAATTGTTAAATTCAAATCCGATTTCTTGGTTTCTTGCTCTTTCTTTTTCGCTTTAAGCATCTTTTCCATCAATTTTCTCGCAAGGTTGTTTTTAAACTTCATATCATCCAATGATTCTTCCTCATTGTAGATACAACAGATTTGTTGAAGTAAACTCATTACTTTCGAGAAATTGTCTTTTGCTATTGCCCCTCGAACCTGTTCTCTCTTGATTTTTTCGGGGTTAGCAACTTCGTCTTTTAGCAATATAAAAAAGCCCTCTTGATAAATGACGGTCTCAACAAAAAAGAAGTTAAAAATTTCGACATATGTACTTCTGATTTTGTCATCTTCTTCAATAATGTTGTAGATAGTGATTTTGTCTCGTTCTTCTTCTGTTAGAGAATCCCAGAATGCCTCACCGTCATTTTCTTTTCGTAATTTGGTATAATATGTTTCAGGCGACAACTTCAAGAAAAACTCATAAAAACTAAATCTGTCAAATGTAATTTGAGATATTTCTTTCAGTGTTGGTTTTCTTAATGTACCAATAGACAGTGTAATAGGAACAGGGCTTAATTGCGTTCCATAATCTAATCGCATTTAGCGAAAGTCGGGGACATTAAATATCATAACGACCCCATAGAATCTTGTTGCATTGTATAAGTCCACACTGTCAAGGGACAATTTTCCAATGCCGAAACTATTTGCTACTTCTTCATCATTGATAAGACAATCCTCAATCATTTGAGAGAGAATATCCGCACGATTTCCGAAGTAACCCTCTTTGACATAATCATCAAGAATGTCTCTATGACAAATAGCATAGAGGACAACCTGACAATCCTTAATCTGTGCTGCCAAGTCGGGCAACCGAACATCATAGAAAATGAAAGAATCGGTTTCTTCAATAGTATCATCTATAAACAAATGAGATTTAACGTGTTTTCTAAATGATTTCTGCTTATCACTTGTACTCATTCCGCTCGTGTCGCCTAAAAGCAGGTCTCTAATATCCGCACTCTTATAGAGAGCAGAAGTGATTTCCTGCTTGAATTTTCCACGTTCTGCGGTGGTTTTCTTTCTCGTAGTCACTTAACAACCCTCCTCATCATTAAATAAATGCTTTAATTGTAACAATGAGGGTGGTTTTCTCGTAACCATCAGCACATAATGATAACTCAAAAGATTTATTGATAAGTTCGTCATCATCGACTGAAATGCTAATTGAATTTTCAACATATTCAATATTTAAACTATCTTCAAAGTCACAGTTAATTTCCCATTGTGGTAATGTATTTGTTGCGTTTCCGTCTGAATCATAGAATTTAGCATAGAACACCGTAGGTTCTAAACCGCAATAAACATCCGGCTCGTCACATTCAATAGCACACGATAAAACTGCTGTTTTATTATCGGGATTTGGGGTATCGCATAACCAATAACCCTTTCCGTCCACAACATAGTAACCGTCCGATTCGTGCTGCTCATCTTGATAAGCCATAAATTCAGAGTGACCGCTATCCTGATAGTCGTAAATCACATTATCCATACGAGTCAACTCGTAGGTAATAAGTTGTTTTGATGTATCAATGGTTACATCCTCTCCGAAATTCTTTTCGTAGATTTTACAACGCCTATCAATAATAAAACGCTGCTTATGCTTAATAAGCAAGCATTCGTCATCATCGGGAGTTAAAATCATAAGTTGGTCGCTTCGTACAAAATAGAATTTGTTACTTGTTTCACCGTTGTTATACTGTGAAGCAGATGAAGCGTTGACCCATCTTTGAATAATATCTCCGTTTTCATTTTTCCAAGTTAATAAATGGTTGCAGAGTACCAAAACTGCCTTTTCGTACATACCGTTGTCATCGACCAATCCTACGATAAGCCAATAACGTTCTTTGTAATATACATATTGTCCGGCTTTACAAGTGCCGATTGGTGCTAACACCATTCTTTGCATTGATTTTAATTTGGTATCTTGCACATTTCCTTGAACAATAACTCTTGCTTTTGTTCTTTCTGATAAGTCGTAATTACATATTTCAACATCTTTGCCAAGAGATGAAGCAAGTGCTTCACCGAAAGCATCCGTTGCGAAGTTATCAAAACTATCGCTTTCAAATCCACTAACTGTATCGGAATTAGTGTTCATTAAGTACCATTCTTTCGCCATAGTATCACCGCCTTATGAATAAGCGGATGGCTTTTGATTTGATACCATTAGGTTGCTCTGGGTGTCACAGTATTCCAGTTCATTTTTGGCAGCCGTTTTGTTATGTCCTGCACCATCAATACTTATATCTTTTCCAACTATTGATATTTGCTTATTGACCTTTGACCATTGGCGTTCCTGATAGAACTGCTTAATAAATGCAGCAAGTGTATCAATCACATATTGGTCAAGTTTACAATCGAATTCCATCTTTTCAGCATCGAAATTCAATGTGTCAAGTTCGACAGAATATCTGGCAACTGCCTTTTTAAGCCAAAGTAATTCAAGGGCTTCTGGAAGTACAACTTTATCTTCAAAAGATGATTCAAAACTATCAAAAACCTCTTGTGCCGTTGTATTCATCATAAGCACCTTCTTTCTTGGTTTTCAAAAATTATAATTTGTAGCCTGTATATTCAGAAGCAAACACCATTTTGGCGTAATCGTTCAATCGAAGTTTCTTGATTGTTTCGATTAAGGCATATTTCTCTGCTCTTGTGCGAATACATTTAGGAAGTGCGGCTTCATACTTTGCTTGACTCATAGCAAACAAATCCTTAACCAACTGCTCGGTAAACACCTTCTGGGGCTTACCTTCTTCCTCAAAGCCAACCCATCTACGAGTTGCAGCATCATCAATATAAACTGTTGCGTGGCTTCCAACGGTATCAGAACCGGTGAAAAGTTTGTTGTTATTGTTGACCTGTGCGATTACCTCATTACGAGACAATCTTTGCTGACCGTTAGCGACGATAACCACATCGCCGTGACCATCCTGCAATCTTGCAAATGTTACATCCCAACCAGCAAGATTCTTGACGGTTACTTTCGCATCAAGGTTTAAATCTTCCTCAATAACAGTAGTTTCCTGTTTTGGAGTGTTATTCACAGTGGTGTCCTGTGTGTTTCTTTCTTCTGCCATATTTCAATACCTCGTTTCAATTATCATTAAGAGTTTTGATTTCAACTAATTTTATGTTTAATCTCATTATAGAGTTTAATTATTTCGTCCAAACGCTCGGACTTGCGAAATACCCAATATCTATTCTTGCTTGAAGAATTGATTTTTGAGATATAACAACGCTCACCGAATGCGGATAAAAAGTGAAATAAGCGCAAAGAATAGCAATAAAAATTTACATTGTTGTTTTCCATTTGATTTCTCCTGCGTTATTCAAAGTTCTTAAATATAAAAAGGGTGGCACTCCGTATGGAATGCCACGCCTTAATTATTTAGCAATTCGGATTAGTCCAAGCCACCGATATTGGTATCATAGATAGTACCAATTCTGTGTTCCTGACCCTTTGCCACGTCGCAACCAACTTCGAGGTCGAAGCGAGTTTCAATCTTACCGTTCTTCACATTGTTACCAGTGAAAGAAGTAAGACCGCCACGAGTGTAAGTAGCGATAGGAGACTTCACGCCAGCAGGAATAACAAAGCCAAGACCAGCAGGAAGCAGAGTCTTGAAGTTGTCACCGGCATCGTTCATCTCGTACTCATTGTAAGGGTTAGGCATTTCAGCAAGAACAGTGCCGTTATACATAGACAAAGCACCAGTCTGTGCAATTTCGTTCATAGCCTTCTCGGAGATACCAGTGATAGTGTTGCCGTTAATAGCACCAACATAACCAGCCCAAGGAGTGAACTGTGAAATCAATGCGTAGTCACCGATAACAGTAGGCTTGCCGTTTCTACGAACATTGTTGATAACACCATCAACACCAGCCTTTGTCAAGCCAGCAGCCTCGATAGTGTACTTAACGCCAGTAGCGTTCTGGATAGCATTGTAAACTCTGTTCACAATGGCGAGAATAGCACGGTTACGGATGTCAGTCTTAACAAGAGCAAGACCCTCGTGTTCCTTTTCCATATCGCCAAGTGCAACTCTACGATAGTCAACAGCATAGCCACCAGAAACGGTGAATGTGCCAACAGGGTAGGTCTCCTTAACAGTTTCAGGGAACACTACATCGCCACCAGCAGCCTGTGTGCGAGAACGCTCACCGACGTGCTTGTAGACTTCACGCTCGATAGTCTCATCGTAGCCAACGTGCTTGTAAGAACCGAAGATACCAAGTAACTTGATTTCTTCCATAATAGGAGTTTCGATAACGAAACGTCTCAAAGTGTTCAATTCGGCAACAGCAGTGTAGTCGCCATTTTCGGCACGGCTGCCAAGGTCTTTAATGTAAGTAACAGCGGCATCAGCCTTTGCACCGAATTTAGAAAGTTCCTGACCATTAACCATTGCAGAGAACACTTCTACAACGGGAGAAGTCTTTGTGAACTTACCGTCAAACAAATCCGCATCCTTGCGAAGATTGTTAAGTTCGTATGTCATATTCATAATATTCATTCGTCCTTTCTACAAAATTTGATTAGGCTACGCAAACTCTTGCCTTAATAGCCTTTTCAGTAAGAGTGCATTTGTCAGTAACAACGAAGTACACGCCAGACTCAGGTGCGGCTTCGCCAACAGCCAACTTGCCGTCATTGCCAACCACCAAAATGGTGTCCTTGACAGAGTAAGTAGCGTATTCGCCAGTTACGTGCTTGCCGTCGATAACAAGTTTCTGACCATCCCAAGCCTTAACAAGATAGCCGTTGAGATATTCGCCAGCCTTGATAACAACGTCCTCACGATAAGAGTCATCGCCAACCAAAGTGTTGGCAACTAAATACACGTTATCCTCGTGTGTGATAAACTGATTATTGGTAACATCGCTTTCAGATGTGATAACAGGATTAACCTTTGCAACATCAAGCATACCGATAGTTTCAACTTTAATCATAGTAGTATATCTTCCTTTCTACATTTTTTAATTAGAAAATGTTAGTGTCTGTATCAACCGCAGGTTTGGTTTCCACAGCACTAAAAATATCTTCGATAGATGTCTGGTTTTTAGCGGCATTCTGTTCTGCCACAACAGCATCTTCCTTTGCTTTCTTGCCGATGCCTTCCCAAATCTTATTCACAACGGAATTGATTTCAGAAGTAATAGGGTCAGCGTTAAATGCTTCGATTTCAGCCTTTGCGTACTCTCTTTCAGCATCAGTAAAGTCAGCGATAGCGGCATTCAACTCGCCAACACGCTCCTTGGCTTTTGCCTTGCCTAATTCATCACGCAAAGCGTTCATTTCCTCGTACAAACCATCAATCTTCTTGTAGGTTTCTTCGAGTTCTTTTCTACATTCGTCGAGAGCAGCCTGAATCTTTTCAGAATTAGCAATAGCCTCATTCTTCTCTGCTGTCACAGTTTCAAGAGTAGCATTGAGTTCGGCAATCTGCTTCTCACAATCATCTTTGCACTGGTTAATTTCAGCAGTATGGTTCATCATAGAAGTAACAGTCTGTTCAACGAGAGCCTTGATTTCAGCATCATTCATTGTATCTATGTCCTCCTTTTGGGTTTCATTTAGTTCAACTAATTTTGCATTTTGGTCAGATGGCGTTACACCAAGAATAGCGTAGCCCGAATGTATGAATTCAGTTGGGATTCTTCCGTAATCCTTGTAGCCATACTTATAGACGATGCCATCGTTGTCCTCGGTTCGCATAATTTCTACGCTACCACTTGGATAAATCCCATTTGCGATGTCCTCATCTAACTTCTTGCACAAATTGTTATAGCAACTGCTATCAATTTCTCCAACGCCGATACAGGCTGTGATTGTCTCACCATTAGGAAGTTCTACCTCGTCGATATAACCCTCACTAAAAGTACCAATAACAACCGCATTTTCAAAAATAGCAATGCCATCTTCAATGTCGGTCATTCCGTGACCGCATAATTCGGTTCTTTCTTCATCAAGGAATTCGCATTTCAAACTCATACCCTTGATACTCGGTAATGCTTTCTCACAGTATTCTCTTAACCAAGTAATACCGTTCTTGTTATATTGAGTACCAACCTCTTTTTCCTCGTCAACGCAACTATCGGGGAAGATTTGATACAGAATAGCCTTAAATTTACGCCTACCGTTTTGACCCTTTTTCTTCGATTCACTAAAAATCTCAAATGTTTTCATCCATTCTCACCACCTTTCCGTGCATCGTATATATAAAAAGAGCAAATAAAACGCTCCTTTTATTAAATTAAAATAGCAACCTCTATGGGTTGCTTTTCCGAAACGCAACCTTATATGGTTGCTTTTTGATATTAAAAACTCCAATTTTAAGTGGAGTGGGTTAAGTTATTTGTTATCAGAGGGAGACGGCATTGCGTTGCCATTATTCGCCCTTGATTGCATAGTTCTATCTGTCGGATTTTCAGTTACGGGTCTACCACCCTCATTGTCCTTTGCAGAGATAGTAAATGAAGTCTTATGTACCGGGTACTTGTTTTCAATGTCCTCGGCAAGTTCTTGGTCAAGCAATGCAAAGAATACATCAGGAGAAATACCACAGGCACTCGCCCAAAGAGATAAACTACCCTTACCTTGTAAGTAAAGGTCTTTTGCATATCCAACCATTTTTGCTTTATTAACATAAGTAATAGGTAAGTATCTACACTCAACCCAATTCTTACTATCATCAATGATATTTGCAGAAATACACTTATTGATTTCAGTGATAATCTGCTCAACCCACTGGAACAACTGCGCTGTTACCAGTTCAAGGTTCTGCTCTTGTGAAGAATAAGAGCCAGAGCCAACACCATTCAATGCGGATGCGGCGAAGCCCAAATCAAGGGCAATCTTGTCACCAAGATTTGCCTCATATTTCTCATCAAAAATGTCGGTATTGCCGACTTCAAGAGCATTCAATTTTGTTCCGGCAGATACAGTAAAGAAAGAAGTACCACCACGATTGTTTTTACGCATAACGGCGTTTTTAACCGTGTTGTGCTGTTCCTCTTGCTGTTTCTTTGTCAAGGCACAAGTGCCTTTATCTCGTCCTTCAGGAAGTGTTTGATAAACAACCTTGTTGTTAATCTCACCTAAAATATTTCGCTTGGTAGAAGTGAAGTAATCATCATATAAGATGTCACTGATTGCGGCAAGAACCATTGGTCTGCCGTATTTTTCCTCTCTCTTTGAACGAATTTTGTGTACGATGGTTTTCTTGTTATCAAGAACAACCCAATTACCGCCTGTAAATCCATTTTCAGTATGTCGAGAGTTATAGGCATCTCTGATTTCCTTGGGGAACTTTTTCAACTTTTGTTCGGGTGTTTCTCCACCTGCAATCTCAAAGTAGTCAAGATTGAAAGCAATAACATAGGAGTTATTCTTAATACCTACGATTTCCGTATAGTCGGCAGGTAAGGAGATGATGCTTGCATTGATACCAAATTCGTTGATTTCAGCAATACTGTGAACATCGAAGTCGGTGAGCAATTTTTGGAGCATAGGGGGTCTGCCGGTTGTTTCAAAGTAATAAAAGGCAATACCCTCAATCATTCCTCTATAAAGCGCATCACGAACAATTTCTTTATCCTTGATGGTTCTCAAAGTAGATTCCATCAATTCTTTGTTCCTCTTACGTTTTGAAATATTCTTTCCGTGGGGAACGATAACCTTGTCAAGAGTAGGCATAGCAGTCATATAGTCAACTGTGTTTGTAAAAGTACCATTTGTGCTATACAAGATATTAGATAATTCTCTCAATAACTTGTTATTACCCATCGGGTCTTTTACCAG
Organism: Clostridia bacterium; assembly: GCA_045546535.1. Taxonomy (GTDB): domain Bacteria; phylum Bacillota; class Clostridia; order UMGS1810; family UMGS1810; genus RGIG1828. The sequence continues at coordinate 11,121 of JAZQDA010000073.1, forward strand.
TCCCGCAAGTTGCTCTCTTGAATATAAGTCAAAAATGTTTAGTCCAAAATAATAATTGGAATAAGCCTGTTGACTTCCAATAGACGAAAACTCATTAACAGGAGTTTGAGCAGACTGCCTACTGTTATGTTCATAAGTCTTTTTCGGCTGATGTTTATAGCCGTTATTTTTCTTGGAATTATTTTTGTTTTCAGGCATATCTAACCCTCCTTCCTAATTGATGAATGTTCCATATTCATAATCTTCACTTGAAGATATTAAATCTTTTTCTAATTGAGAAGCGAACCAAGAGCCATAGGAGGTAGAAGTATATCTATCCTTTCGGTTTGTGCCTTGCTCCGAAATAACGATAGCACCGGTTTGCGGTTTCTTCTCATAAAGCAATGAAGTGGTTTCACTTATCAATGCCTGTGTTTCAAGGAATGGTGCTTCATAGAAAATCTGGGTGTCAGCATCGGGAGTAGAAATATACTCTTTGATGTTAGGCAAGATTTCTTCTCTTGCTTGTTCAAATGATACAAGCAAATCAATTTTCTTTCCTTCCAACACTCGTCTAAAATCCAATGCAATATCACTGTTAAGTTTTTGAACAGCGTTAATTGTATAGATACAGGGAGTAGCACCCTCGATTCTAATTCTGTTTGCAATCGCTTCATCATTCATACAAGTCAAGGGAACATATTCAATTCCTCTCGTCTCGTCATACATAACGTTGGCAAGCAAGTCATAAATTGCGATACCAGCGTTTCGAGTATCAAGAACGATGTAGTCTGCACCGAAGTCCTCAAATAATTGCCTAATACGCATAGCCTGTTTTGTGATGTCTCCACCTTGAACAGACTCCATATAAGACACAATTCTTCTATATCCGTTGTCAATCTTAATGTCCTCGGAAGTCTCTCTGCTGTAAGTAGTACATTCCGGCAACAATCTGATACACGAATATATAGAGTTGTCGTTTTTCTTATTTTCAATAAAAGCCATATCACAAGAAACGATTCTTACTTCATTCTGCTGTTTTGGAATGTCGTAAGGATTTTTCTTACCCATTTTGAAATCAATGAGTGTTCTTGGGTAGAATGCTCGTTTTGCTTTCTGGTTTTGTTGAAGCATACTATATGTGAAAAAGGCGTGTTCATTTTCTCGAACACGCTCATTAAGAAACTCTATTCTCCAAGTTAATGGGTCTTGTTTCTTCTTTTCGGTCTGGAAATATCTCATTGTTTTAATTTTGTGTTTAATAGCAATAGATTCATCAAACGCAAGTAAACAAGAGGCTTGACCTTTTAGCATTTCATCATATGCTTGGTCAACAATATCCCACATCCAATGTCCGTTATCAAGCCAACTTGAAGAAATGTAGATGTCAACCGTTTCTTCCTCCAGTTCCGGGATATTAGCATAGTAGTCATCTTTCATATAAGGTGTCTGTCTAATAATCTGGAAAGGAGAGAGGATGCTGTCATCGACAGATTTCTTAATCTGTCTAAATTCTTCTCTTACGATAACATTTGAACGATAACCACGTCCGTTTTCGCTGGCAGGA
>JAZQDA010000074.1:0-9272 GCA_045546535.1 Clostridia bacterium
AGTGTGATATAATAATTTGAATGATTATTTTATTTTGAAGGAGTATGGAAAATTACATGAAAAAGAAGATTTGTGTGATATTTGGCGGAGAATCGTCAGAATATGAAATTTCTTTAAAATCAGCATATTCAGTCCTTACCAATCTTGATAAAACACTTTTTGATATAATAACTGTAGGTATTACAAAAGACGGCAAATGGTATTTGTATGAGGGTGATTATTCTAAAATCCCTGAAGACGAATGGCAGTCAGGAGTAATATCCCCTGTTTCAATCCTGCACGGGAATAAAGAATCCTCCCTTTTGGTTCAGAGAGAAACTGATACATATGAAAGGATCAATTTTGATGTAGCCTTCCCTGTTCTTCACGGAAAAAACGGTGAAGACGGAACTATTCAGGGTTTATTTGAACTTTCCGGTATAAAATATGTAGGTGTAGGCGTTGTTTCGTCTGCTATGGGCATGGATAAAACATTTTCCAAAATTGTTTTTGAAAGTGCAAATATACCTCAGGCAAAATGGGAAGTTATTAGAAAACATGAACTTGATAAAATTGATGAAAAAATACAGAAAATAGAAAAAACGCTTGATTATCCCCTGTTTATCAAACCCGCTAATGCAGGGTCATCTATCGGAATAGGCAAAGCGAAAAACCGCGAAGAACTTATTTCTTCCATAAATGAAGCATTAAAATATGACAGAAAAGTTTTGGTCGAAGAATTTTTGACAGGACATGAAGTTGAGTGTGCTGTTATTGGTAATCGAGGTGATATAACTGCTTCATGCGTCGGCGAAATTGTTGCATCTCAGGAGTTTTATACCTATGATGCAAAATACAATTCAGACTATCCAAGCACACTTTATATACCTGCCAAAATATCAGAAAAATACTCTGACATAGTAAGAAAGTATGCAGTTAAAGCGTTCGAAGCACTTGACGGAAAGGGACTTTCAAGAGTTGACTTTTTTGTAGACGAAGAAAAAGACAAAGTTTGTATAAATGAAATCAACACAATGCCAGGATTTACTACAATAAGTATGTATCCTAAACTTTTTGAAGCATCGGGCATCAGTTACTCTCTTTTACTTACAAAACTTATTGAAATTGCACTTGAAGATTAAGCGGAGGTATACATATGAAAAACAAGTTTTTTATATCAATAAAAGGTCTTCAGGAATATGACAATGCAGATGATAATACAGACATCAGTCTGACTACCGAAGCAGATTTTGAAAAGCAGGACGGCGCATATTTTATAGATTACAATGAATCTGAAATAACAGGACTTGACGGAACGAAAACATCTATAGAAATTGGCAGTGATTATGTTTCACTTCTCCGTAACGGTGCTGTAAACAGTCAGATGCTTTTTATGAAAGACAGGAAAACCTCTTCATACTACAATACACCATACGGAAATTTCATGATTGGGATATACACTGACAATCTTGACATCGATGTAAATGAAGACGGCGGAACAGTAAATGTTGATTACTACCTTGACATTAACAATTCAAGAACAAGCAAAAATAACTTTGAAATACAAATCAGGAGGCACAACATATGAAAAACATAATTGCTCAGACCAAGGAAGAGATATTTAAAACTATAAAAAATGCTATAAGCAATCTCTCAAATTTTATTGAAACGGACCCTGCATCGCTTGACGAGGCAATAAAAACTGAAATTGAAATTGAAATACCAAAAGAAAAAACTCACGGCGATTTTTCTTCCAACATCGCTATGAAACTTACAAAAATTTTAAAAAATGCTCCTGTAAAGATTGCAACTGCACTTATTAATGCTATGAACACAGAAGGAACATATATTGAAAAAATCGAAATTGCCGGTCCTGGATTTATTAATTTTTATCTTGCCAAAAAACGCATATATGATGCTTTAAAAGTTGCTTATGAACTTGGTAGTGATTTTGGCAAACTAGATGTCGGCAAAGGCAAAAAAGTTATGGTTGAATTTGTCAGTGCAAACCCCACAGGTCCTATGCATATGGGTAATGCTCGAGGCGGTGCTCTCGGCGACAGTTTAGCAAGTGTGCTTGAAATGGCAGGATATGATGTAACAAGAGAATTTTATATAAACGATGCAGGTGCACAGATTGACAAATTTGCAAACTCATTAGAGGCCAGATATATTCAGGCTACACAAGGCGAGAATGCAATTGAATTTTCACCCGACTGGTATCAGGGTAATGACATTAAAGTTCTTGCTTCGGAATTTATTAAATTAAACGGGGACAAGTATAATAATGCATCAAGCGAAGAATTAAGAAATGCTCTTGTTCAGTTTGGTCTTAAAAACAACATTGCAAAATTAAAAACAGACCTAGAAGCATACAGAATTAACTATGATGTATGGTTTAATGAAAGTTCAATCCACGAAAACGGCGAAGTAAAAGAAACTATTGAACTTTTAAGAAAGAGCGACCTTACATACGAAAAAGACGGCGCTTTATGGTTTAAATCAACCGAATTCGGAAGTGAAAAAGATGATGTTTTAATAAGAGCGAACGGATTCCCTACCTATTTTGCTGTAGATATTGCTTATCACAGAAATAAATTTGAAAAAAGAGGTTTTGACCAGGTTATAAATGTCTGGGGTGCTGACCACCACGGCCACGTTGCAAGAATGAAAGGTGCTATGGATGCTATCGGCTGTGATGGTTCAAAACTTGATATTGTTATTATGCAACTTGTCCGTCTTATGAAAGAAGGCAGCGCTGTAAGAATGTCAAAGAGAACTGGCGAAATGATTACACTTTCTGACCTTGTTGAAGATATCGGAATTGATGCTGCAAGATTTTTCTTTAATCTTCGTCAGGCTGGAAGCCATCTCGAATTTGACCTTGACCTTGCGATAGCACAGAATAATGAAAATCCTGTCTTTTATGTTCAGTATGCACATGCAAGAATTTCAAGCATAATCAGAGGTCTTATAGAGGAAGGAATTACTCTTGATAAGACTGACAATATAGACCTTACGCTTTTAAAAGACGAGGCAGAAATTGAACTCATTGAAAAAATCATAAGTTATCCTAACGAAATTTACTTAAGTTCTGTGTCAATGGAACCGAGCAAACTCACAAGATACGTCATGGATTTGTCTGCCCTCTTCCACTCATTCTACAATAGTTGCAGAGTAAGATGTGAAGATGAAAAACTTATGCAGGCAAGACTTCTTCTTTGCCACACTACAAGAAATGTTATACAAAACGTATTTAGAATTTTAAAAATTGATGCACCTGAAAAAATGTAATTTATGAAAGGCCAGACTGAAAATGTTTAAGTTTTATTTGAAATTTACTGCGCTTCTAACAGCGCTGACATTGTTATTTACTCTTTCAATGCCCGTATTTGCGGACACAACTGATACTTCATCATCTACAACGAAAGAAGAGGCTAATTCATATTTTGACCAGGCAGTTAACCTCATTATGTCAAAATACAAATTTGATACATCGAGAGAAGGCATTTATGAAGATACTATAAGAAAACTTATAGAAAAGGACCCCGAAATAATATATGACATTCTAAGAGCAATGTTCGGCTCATTAGATGACTACTCAACTTACTATTCCGAGGAAGAACTTGAAAGTTTCGTAAGCAATACTTCAGGCGAATTTTGTGGAATCGGCGTTGTTATTATGACTGTTGACGAAGGTTTATTCGTTACTAATGTCTATGACAACACCCCCGCTAAAGAAGAAGGTCTTATGGTTGGCGATATCATCATAAAAGTCGGTGATATTTCCCTTGCCGGTATGGATATAAGTGTTGCACAAAGTAAAATACTCGGCGAAGAAAACACACCCGTAAACTTAACAGTTCTGCGAAACGGTCAGACTTTTGAAATCAACCCGATAAGAAGAAAAGTTGTTATTGAGTCAGGATTTTTCCAGGCTATAGAAAACGATACTATCGGTTATATATCAATAACTGATTTCAATCCCCCTTCTGTCGAACTTACCGAAAAAGCACTTGATACTTTCGACGAAAAAGGCATTACAAAAATAATTATCGACTTAAGAAACAATCCGGGCGGGGACCTCTCTTCTTTTATCAAAATAGCATCTATGTTTGTTCCAAAGGGTCCTGCTATCAAGTTTGAATATAAAAACCCATTCAATAATTTTTCTCTTGATTCAAGCAATACTGACGTGAAATACGCACTTGCAGTTTTAGTAAATGAAAACAGTGCCAGTGCCTCTGAAGCATTTGCAGCCGCAGTAAAAGATTCAGGCGTTGGTGCTATTATAGGTGTAAATACTTTTGGAAAAGGAACTATGCAAAACATCACACGCTTCAGTATTGGCGGCGGTGTAAAACTTACAGAAGCAGAATTTTTATCACCTCTCGGCAATAAAATAAACAAAGTCGGTGTTCAGCCAAATATCAAAGCAGAAGATAAACTCGTTGACTATCACCGTGCAGGTTATGAAAAGATAACCTATGAGCGTGTAATAAAACTTGGTGATACAGGAAATGATGTATATGCAGTTGAGCAAAGACTCTATGCACTTGGTTTTGATATTGGTCTGCCGGATAAATATTTTGATGAAAAATCTCACAATGCCGTTTTAAGATTTCAGAAAAGTACAGGACTTTATCCTTACGGCGTTGCTGACATTACTACACAACTTAAAATTGAAGAAGTTTTAAGTGGGACAAAAGTTTATACAAACAATACAATTAAAAGAGCCGTTGACTTTTTCAAATACGATAGTTGGAAAAATATTATTAAGTTTGACTTTGATAAAAACTGATTATAATTTAAAGTCAGGAGCATAGTTATGGAAAATTTTTGGAAAGGCAATCTTATAAGATTAAGGGCGGCAACAGGTGAAGATACTCCTCTTTTCATTAATGAAAACGGAGATTTTGACACTGAAACCGCCAGAAGATATGACTATATAGAATTTCCTCTTTCAAACGAACAGATTTCAAAGAAACTTTCTGCATATGACAAAGAGAAAACAAATAAAGATGATTATCTTTTTGTAATTGAAACGCTAAATCACGAAAGAGCAGGTTTCATAATCGTCTTTGATTGCGACACAAAAAATGGCACTTTCAAATACGGCCTATTCTTACTTGAAGAGTTTAAAGGACGTTCATTAGGAACCGAAGCAGTAAAAATTATGCTTAATTATTATTTCAATGAACTTCGTTACAATAAAGTCAATGTGTATATTTATGACTACAACAAGCCATCTTTAAAATTCCACGAAAAATTAGGTTTTACAAAAGAAGGTCAGTTAAGACAGATGGCGTATTCCGCCGGAAAATATCACGATATTATCTTTTACGGAATGACAAAAGATGAGTTTAATAAATCCAATCCTTTAAAAGCGCTTTAAAAACCTCAGTAAATGTGACTCTTGATATGTTTTCAGTGCATATCAAATCAATCTTTTTGCTCTCTTTTCCATTCAATTTTACAATTATGGTTCCCAAAACATCTCCGGATTTTATGGGTGCCATAATTTTTTTGCTGTTTTCTATGATTATTTCAGGTTCTATTTTTTCATTTTTCTCAGTCAGGTAACTAAAACCTTCACTTGCTGTAAGTTTAACACTCTTTTTTTGACCTTTTTCAATCTTAACATCTTTTATTTCATCGTTTTCTTTAATACAGTCTGTAATCTTATAATTTGAAAAGCCGTAATTGAGGAGTGATGAAGCGTCAGCCTGACGTTTTTTTGATGTTTCTGCACCCATAATTACACATATAAGATGCATATTATCACGCTTTGCAGTAGCACTTATACAAAACTTTGCATCGTCAGTGCTACCTGTTTTAAGACCGGTTGCTCCATCATAAAACCTTATCAGTTTATTTGTGTTTGAAAGTGTAAATTCTCCCCCGCGAAGACTATCCATCCATATACCTGTAAACTCGAAAATATCATCATATTTCATCAGTTCTCTTGACATCAGAGCAATATCATATGCAGTTGAATAATGACCGTCTGCATCAAGTCCGTTACAGTTTACAAAATGAGTATTGGTCATACCAAGTTCTTCAGCCTTCTTATTCATTCTGTCAACAAAAACGCTCTCTGTTCCTGAAATATGTTCGCCGAGGGCAACCGCAGCATCATTCCCTGATGCAACTGCTATGCCCTTAAATATATCTCTAACCGTCATTTGTTCGCCTTCGTCAAGAAAAATTGTTGAACCGCCGTAACTTTTAGCATGTGCACTTCCTGTAATCATATCATCATACGAAAGATTTCCCGCTTTAATCTCTTCCATACCTAAAAGCATAGTCATTATTTTAGTTACACTAGCCATTGGTTTTTTCTCGTGCGGATTTTTTTCAAAAATTATTTCTCCTGTAGTATAATCCATCAAAAGTGCAGACGGTGCACTTATTTCAAGAGCGTTTTCAGATGCGATTGCTGTTGTAATTTGTAAACAGATTGAACACACGATAACAAAAGATAAAAATTTTTTTAATAACATTTAATATCACCCGTATATTGTTATGTGGGTGGACAAAATGTTTATTACTAAAATTTCTACGATAAATATTCCCAGATATCATATGTTTTTAGCCATGCAAGATAGGTTTCGAACGAATGCGGTTTTGTGTCAACTGAAAAAGACCCTTTGCTAAAAGTTTTATATAAATTTTTTAAAGTTTCAATATTAAAATTCGAAATAACGATATCATCTTGTGAACTTATTCCATGAATCTCCGTTAAAATCATAAAGTTTACAAGTTCTTCGGGTAAACTCACACCTACTTCTTGAGCAGAAATCATATGTGTACTGTTTTTAACTTTTTGAATTGCATTTTTTGCTTTTGTGCCATATTTATCTATTATAAACTTTATAAATCCTACTCTCTCCCACTTTTCTTTTTTTACCTTTGTAGAGTAAAATAGCATAATATCTTTAAAAATCGGCTCATATTTTTTTGAAAATTCACCTCTGTCTTCGGAGAGATTGAGCATTATGTCTATGATGACTTTCATGCTATTTTCACTTACCATATCATATTGTTCACCCGTTAGATTGTAATACTGTGAAGAAACCTCGTTGTATATGTCTAAAATTGAGTTGTCCTGGTTTTTCAAAGGAAATACGATATCTTTCCCGCATCTTCTAAAATTCCATTTTTTAGGCGGAATCATGGGAATTGCATCATATGGGTTAATTATATTAAACAGTTTCAAATCATAATTATTTTGTATAGTTGTATTTGGAGTTGCAAAAGTATAGCCTATTACCGTTGTATTGTTGTTTTTAGTTTCATTAAGTTTATTACAGAGTATGTTTGCAACACCTCCGCCTCGGCTATACCCGGTTACAAGAATTTTCACATCATCGGTATCGCAGTTTTCGGCTATATAAGTGTCAGTATACGCTTTAATTATATCAGCGGAATTTTCAAAACCTTTATGATATTTGCCTTGAGAACCAAGAGAAAAGTTATCAGACCACTCCGCACCGTATCCACCGCCTCTTACAACGACAACCACAAGATTATTTCTTTCATCTTTGTGAAAAATTTTTCTTGTACCGATTGCAAAAGCCGCTTTTGATGAACTATTATTCAGAGATTTTTCATAACCTATAAATTTTTGCTTTTTCAAAGATATATCATCGAAAGCCTTTTTAATAGCCTTTTCTCTTCCGAAATCTCCGTCTTCTCCCCAGTGTGCAGAAATATCCCCTGAAGAAAATGCCGAAACAGATAACGCAAATAAAAAAAGTGATAAATCGTTGTTATAAATAGTGGTATCTTCGAAAAATACATCTTCTGACACACTGAATTTTTCCTTTACTGTTTTTCCTGATGCTGTTTTGTGAGCAAATTTCACAGTTAAAAGAGTTGAATTTGATGAACTGCTATAGTTATTTTGATAGACATTTTTAAACCCTTTAAAAACAGTTGATATTGACGGTATAAAAGAAAATAAAATTAAAGCACTTATTATGACCATCACCTTTCTATATATGTTATTTTTCAATTTTCTTCCCCCAGCAAATATTCTTGTATATAATTTAACCAGCGAAAGTATTTTTATATAATTATATATGCAAAAAGACACAGCATAAACATACTGTGTCTTTAAAATATTTTCAAATTAAAATTTAGCAATTAAACAAATCGCTCTGATTTAAAATATCAAAACCGGCTGACTGAAGTGCATTTGTCGCTTTGTCATTATCATCAACTCTGAATATCATATATGCTTTTGAAGGTGCACTCGACATAAAAGCATAGGTATATTCAACTGTAATATCCCCATCATTTAATGTTTTTAACACCTTTGCCATAGAACCTGGAGTATCGTCAATACTTACTGCTAATACTAAAGTGGTTTTTGCTGAAAATCCTGCATTCCTAAGTCTTTCTATTGCATCTTCAGGATTATCAGTAATTATTCTAAGTATTCCAAATTCCTGCGTATCCGCGATTGAGAGGGCTCTTAAATTTATACCGTTTTCTGCTATAAAACTAGTAACTTCTGCCAAAGAACCTTTCGTGTTTTCAATAAATACTGCTATCTGCTTAATACTCATTATAAATTCTCCTTTCATTAACTGCAAATTAATCGTGGAGTTTTCTTTTATCAACAACTCTTACCGCTTTGCCTTCACTTCTTACTATGCTCTTTGGAGGAACAAGGTGGATTTTGGGATTAATACCAAGCATCGTTTTCATCGCTTCCGCTATCTGTTTTTCCTTTATTGAAATTTCCTTTACAGTATCGGAGAGTTGATCGGAATTGAGTTCAACATATACATCGAGTGTATCATTATTATTTGCTCTGTCAACTTCTATACGGTAATTTGAAGAGTATCCTTGTTCAAGAAGAACAGTTTCAATCTGTGACGGGAAAACATTGACACCTCTGATTATAAGCATATCATCGCTTCTGCCCATAGGTTTAGCCATTTTGATAAAAGTACGACCGCATGAGCATTTTTCTCTTTTGAGAACACAAATATCTCTCGTTCTGTATCTTAAAAGAGGGAAACCTTCCTTTTGAAGAGTTGTAAATACAAGTTCGCCTTTTGATCCTTCTGGTAAAACTTCACCTGTATCGGGATCAATAATTTCTGCGAGAAAATAGTCTTCGTTTATGTGCATACCGGACTGTTCGCAGCATTCAAAAGCAACACCAGGACCACTCATTTCTGTGAGTCCATATATATCATATGCTTTGATACCAAGTGATTTTTCAATATCCCTGCGCATTTCTTCAGTCCAAGGTTCAGCTCCGAAAATGCCTGATTTTA
>JAZQDA010000075.1:0-10121 GCA_045546535.1 Clostridia bacterium
CCACCATTATGGCAGATGATCTCTTTTACTGAATTACAACTTATATAACGAGAATTTACAATAGCAGAATTGGCAAGCGGTTTATCCAATGCCACTTGCTTCATGAAAATCTTGTTTCAGATACGTTTACTAAAATAATATCAGGACCAGACGGTATGTGTGAGATTGCAACTCTTACAGATGCTGAAAGCGTTCTTACTTCTGTTGTTGGAAATGTAGGACTCTTACCAACACTTGAGGCAATAAAAGCAGGTAAAAATATACTTCTTGCCAATAAAGAAACACTTGTTACTTCAGGCAGTATAATAATGCCTCTGGCAAAAGAAAAGGGCGTTTCAATTCTCCCTGTTGACAGTGAACACAGTGCAATATTCCAATCACTACAAGGAAATGAAAACAATAAAATTTCAAAAATTCTTCTCACTGCGTCAGGTGGACCTTTTTATGGTAAAACCAAAGAAGAACTTAAAAATGTAACTAAAAAAGACGCTTTATCTCACCCAAACTGGACTATGGGAGCAAAAATTACCATAGACAGTGCAACTTTAATGAACAAAGGTCTTGAGATAATAGAAGCGAAATGGCTTTTTGATGTTAACCCTGAAGATATTGAGGTATATATTCACAGACAAAGTATAATTCACTCAATGGTAGAATTTGAAGATCGCTCTATTATAGCGCAACTTGGCATACCCGATATGAAATTGCCTATAGTTTATGCTCTGAGGTATCCCGACCGCGATGTTGCTGTTAATGAAAGACTTAACCTTTTTGATATAGGCACATTAACCTTTGATAAGCCTGACACTCATACTTTTGAGTGTTTAAATCTTGCTTATTCTGCTCTTATAACAGGCGGTACTATGCCAACTGTTATGAATGCAGCAAATGAAATTGCAGTAAACAGATTTTTAAATGATGAGATAGAATTTTTGGAAATCCCCGAAATCATTAAACAGACAATGAATGCTCATAAAAGAAAAGAACAATTTGATGTTTCAGATGTTCTTAAAATAGATTCATGGGCAAGAGAATACAGTTCACAGTTATAATTTATGAGGTGATTTGGCTTGACAACAGCAATCTGGGCAATTCTTGTTTTTTGTATGCTGATATTTGTTCATGAACTCGGACACTTTTTAGTTGCAAAATTATGTAAGATAACAGTTCACGAATTTTCAATCGGTATGGGGCCGAAACTTATCGGTTTTACAAAGGGAAAAACAGCATACTCTGTCCGTATTTTACCGCTCGGCGGATATGTAAAACTTGAAGGCGAAGATTCTGCGTCAGGTGACCCCAATGCTTTTTGCAACAAAAGTGCATTTAAAAGGTTTTCTGTGCTTATTGCCGGAGCCTTTATGAATGTTATTTTAGGCTTTTTAATTTTTGTAATTCTTTTTTCATCTGCCCCGTCTGTTGAAACAAATGCGGTAGAGTCCATAATGGAGAATTCTGCTTTTTATAGTGCTGATATAAAACCGGGTGACAGAATTATCAAAATGGAGGGTGATAAATACACAGCCTCTATTCATAATTCACGTGATGTCCGTTTTTTCACTTATATTAACGGAACTAACCCTGCCAATATAACTTTTGAACGTGACGGAAAAATTTTCACAAAAACTATAAAACCCGAGATGATGGAAGGCAATGAAAATCCCATTTTCGGTATTACAGGATTTAAATACGAAAAAAATTCAATATTAACAACTTTAAAAACCGCATATTTTGAATGTTTATATGTAATTAAATCTGTTTTTTTATCACTATGGTGGCTTATAACAGGATTTATTCCTGCATCATCAATGTCAGGACCGGTTGCAATAGTCGGCGAAATAGGTGCTGCAGCCAAAATGGGTTGGAGATATGTATTTAACCTTGCCGCATTTATATCCGTAAATTTAGGTGTAATGAATCTGTTGCCCATTCCCGCACTTGATGGTGGAAGAATTTTATTTTTATTAATTGAAAAAATACGTGGCAAAAAAATGAACCCTGAAAAAGAGGGATTGATAAACTTTGTATTTTTTGCAATACTTATACTTTTGATGCTTATTGTTACAATGAGCGATATTAAAAAACTTTTTTAAACACTGTTATACAAAGGAGAAACTTATATGCAGGTACTTAAAGAACGCATTTTAAAAGACGGTAAAGTAAGAAAAGGAAATGTTTTAAAAGTCGATAGTTTCTTAAATCATCAAATGGATATATCTCTTTTCGAGCAGATTGGAAAAGAGTTTAAATGCCGTTTTTCTGACTGCCCTATAACAAAAATTCTTACTATAGAATCGTCAGGAATAGGAATTGCATGTATAGCCGCTCAAGAATTTGGGGTGCCTGTTGTATTTGCGAAAAAAAACACTACTAAAAACATTGACGGTGCACTCTACAGTGCACAGATAGAGTCGTTTACTCACGGCAGAGTATATAATGTAATAGTTGCGAGAGAATTTCTTTCGCCTGATGATAATATCTTGATTATAGATGATTTTCTTGCAAACGGCAAAGCCCTCATCGGTCTTTCTGATATTGTAAAAAAATCAGGTGCAACTCTTTCAGGTGCAGGTATTGTAATTGAGAAAGGTTTTCAGGACGGTGGGAAAAAACTAAGAGAATCCGGAATGAGAATTGAATCTCTTGCAATAATTAAATCAATGTCTGAAGACGGCGAGATTGAATTTGAATAATATATGATATTTTCATATAAAATATATTATAGTTTAAAACTGTGAACGGTATTTTTATTTTTAATTTTTGAACGGAATTTTTAAATATGGAGGTATATTTGTGGCAAAATCAAAACTGAAAATTATTCCACTCGGCGGTCTTAATGAAATCGGGAAAAATATGACCGTGTTCTCTTATGGAAATGATATGATTATCGTCGATTGCGGTATGGCGTTTCCGGATGAAGAAATGTTTGGAATAGATATTGTAATACCTGATTTTACTTATGTTGTAAAGAATAAGGATAAAATCAGAGGTGTTGTTCTTACCCACGGTCATGAGGACCATATTGGCGGACTTGCGTATCTTTTAAAGGAAATAAATGTTCCTATCTACGGAGCGAATTTAACTCTTGGTTTAGTCCAGAATAAACTCAAAGAACATAATCTTTTATCAGATGCTAAACTTAACCGTGTTTCACCTGGTGATACAGTAAATCTTGGTGCATTTAAAGTTGAATTCATTCGTTCAAACCACTCTATTCCCGACGCAGTTGCACTTGCAATTCATACACCTGTTGGAATAGTTCTTCATACGGGTGACTTTAAAATTGACACAACACCTATTCAGGGCGAAATGATTGACCTTGCAAGGATAGGGGAACTTGGTAAAAAAGGTGTACTTGCTCTTATGAGCGATAGTACAAATGCCGAGAGAGAAGGATATACAAAATCAGAGCGAACAGTAGGCTCAACTTTTGAATCTCTTTTTAAATCGACAAAATCACGAATTATAGTTGCAACATTTGCTTCAAATGTTCACAGAATTCAGCAGATTATAAATGCAGCAGTAAATAACGGGCGAAAAATTGCTATATCGGGAAGAAGTATGCTCAACTTAATAGAAGTTGCTACAGAACTTGGCTATATGAAAATTCCTGAAAAAGCACTTATTGACATTGATGATATTGACAGATACAAGCCTCACCAGTTGACTATCATAACAACAGGCAGTCAGGGTGAACCGATGAGCGCTCTTTACAGAATTGCTTATTCAGACCACAAAAAAGTGGAAATCGTAAAAGGCGACCTTGTAATTATTTCTGCAAATCCTATTCCAGGTAATGAAAAACTTGTTTCCAATGTTGTAAATGAACTCTATAAAAAAGGTGCAGTTGTATATAATGACCCTGCAAATGTCCATGTTTCAGGACACGCTTGTCAGGAAGAACTCAAAATGATACTCGGCCTTGCAAAACCGAAATATTTCATTCCCGTACACGGAGAATTCAAACACCTAAAAATGCACGCTGACCTTGCGTCAATGATGGGAATTAAGCAGAGCAATATTTTTATAATGGATATAGGCAAGGTAATCGAAATATCCAAAGAGAACGCTAAATGCACAGAAAATGTTCAGTCAGGTCTAGTAATGGTTGATGGACTTGGCGTAGGCGATGTGGGAAATATCGTTTTAAGGGACAGAAAACATCTTGCAGAAGACGGACTTATAGTAGTTGTAGTTACTATATCATCACAGACAGGAACGGTTGTAGCAGGACCTGATGTAATATCAAGAGGTTTTGTCTATGTCAGAGAATCCGAAAGCCTTATGGATGATATAAAGACAATAGCAAGAAATACTCTTGATACATTGGAGAAAAACCACGTTAAGGACTGGACTACTCTTAAAAACAGCGTAAAATCAAGAATTTCTGAATATCTCTACAGAGAAACCAAACGTAAACCTATGATTCTTCCTGTTATTATGGAAGTATGAGAAAAGAATATAGAAGATATAAAGGATGATAAAAATGAACGAATTTATATTGACGAAATCTAATTTTGAAGCAGAAGTAATAAATTCATCTGTTCCTGTATTAGTGGATTTCTGGGCAAGTTGGTGCGGTCCATGTAAGATGATTGCTCCTGTGATTGAAGAAATTGCTGATGAATTTGATGGACAAATCAAGGTGGGTAAAGTCAATGTTGACGATGAACAAGAACTTGCGATGGCGTTTGGTGTTATGAGTATTCCTACCGTGCTTTTGTTTGAAAACGGACAAGTTGTAAAATCATTAGTAGGCTATAGGACAAAACAGGCTCTTGTTGAAGAACTTGGTCTTTGATTAAAAGGGGAAACACCAATGAAAAAAAGAATTTATAAATCAAAATCAGACAAAAAACT
This sequence comes from Clostridia bacterium, assembly GCA_045546535.1. Classification (GTDB taxonomy): domain Bacteria; phylum Bacillota; class Clostridia; order UMGS1810; family UMGS1810; genus RGIG1828. Next base: position 4,861 of record JAZQDA010000075.1, read on the forward strand.
ATGCGGTGTATGCGCAGGTATAGCGAAATATTTTGATATCGATCCTACACTCATTCGTCTTGCGTGGGTAGTTTTTACACTTCTTGGCGGTTCAGGAATTTTAGCATACATAATCGCTGCAATTATAATTCCTGAAGATAAAGATTTTGAAATTGAAAATTGATTTCAAAGGAGAACAATATGAAAGCATTGATAACAGGTGCAAGTTCAGGTCTTGGTCGTGAAATGGCTATAATTCTTTCTGAGAAAGGCTATGACATAATTGCTGTAGCAAGAAGACAGGAACTTCTTGATGAACTCAAGGGCATAATCAAAACAAATGTTGAAACGCTTTGTCTTGATGTAACAAAAGCACAAGATATAAACGTAATTGTATCACGACTTGATGAGGTTGATATTTTTGTAAATAATGCAGGTTTTGGAGTTTTTGGCGACCTTTGTTCATCTGATCTAAACCGAGAAATCGAAATGATAGACACCAATGTGAAAGCAGTTCACATTCTCACAAAATATGCTGCACAAAAATTCAAAGAAAAAAATAAGGGTTACATACTTAATGTTGCATCAATCGCCGCTTTTTTCCCTGGACCGCTTTTTAGTGCTTACTATGGTACAAAAGCATATGTTTTCCGTTTGACCCAGTCTTTGTATGAAGAATTAAGACGGGATAAGTCAAGTGTTAAAATAAGTGTTCTTTGCCCGGGTCCTGTAAAAACAGGATTTGAAGATGTTGCAAAGGTAAGTTTTGGAACAGGTAAAGAAAAGGGCAGGGGACTTGTTATAGGCGATAAGCGTAAAGTTTCTGAGTATGCCATTAAAAAAATGTTCAAAGGCAAACTTATAATTGTTCCTGGAGTTTTAATGAAAATAGCAATTTTCTTTAGAAGAATTTTATCTGAAAAGATGCTTTGCAAGGTTCTTTACTATGTTCAAAGCAAAAAATTTATTCAGTAATAAATAATTTTAAAAAATTTTGCAACCTTTTAATGCTTAAGAAAGTATTTATTATATAAAAACAAAAGGAGAATTTATTATGAAAAAATTACTTTCAATTATTTTGGCTTTAGTGCTTGTATTGTCGCTTGTTTCTTGTGGTAAAAAATCAGTTCAGACTGATGTCCCCGATACAGATGAAATTGTGTCTGACGGCACAGTAGAATCAGATGCTGATGTTATCGATGAAGAAACAGAAGAAAAAGAAAATTCCATAGAAACTGAAGACAAAAAAGAAGAAAACAAGGAAGATGTTCAAAAACCTCAGGATAAACCCGAAGAAAAACCCGAACAAAAACCTGTGAATAAACCTGAAGAAAAACCGCAGGATACTCAGACTGGCAATAAAACTCTTGGTAATATCCTTCTAGATGATTTCAAATCAAAAGTTTCAGCGGGTTACAGTGTTGAAGATATCGGCAGTGCTCTTATGCTTAACCCTGCAATTAAATTCAATGGCGGTGCTATCCCTGTTGAACCTGGTCTTCTTTCAGGCTTTGATAACTATGAAGTAAAAGGCTTCAAGTCTGCAGTTATGTGCGCACCTATGATAGGTTCAATTGCGTTTGTTGCATATGTATTTGAACTCGATGGCACAGTTGATGCAAATACTTTTATTTCTAACCTTAAATCTAATGCTAACTTAAGATGGAACATCTGTGTTACAGCAGATGAAATGGTGGCAGGAAGTGTGGGAAATAAAGTCTTTTTTGTAATGTGTCCCACATCTTTGGAAGAATAAAAATTTAAATAAAACGGACGCTGTGTGAGTGTCCGTTTTATTTTAGGAGTAGAAAATATGCTTTTTTCCAGTGTAACTTTTTTATACTATTTTTTACCAATAGTTTTTATTTTGTATTTTATATCACCCAAACGCATTAAAAATTCAGTTATTTTGTTATCAAGTCTAGTGTTTTACGGTTGGGGAGAACCAAGATATGTTTTCCTTATGATAGCAACAGTTCTTGCGGGGTATGTTTTCGGAATATTAATTGAGCGGTATAGAGATATTTTTTTATCAAAACTGTTTATGATATTTTCTGTAATAGTATCTCTTTCAGGGCTTTTGTTTTTCAAGTATGCCGACTTTTTCATTACAAACTTTAATGCAGTTACAGGTTTAAGTATACCTCTTTTAAAAGTGGTGCTCCCGATAGGAATAAGTTTTTATACATTTCAGATTTTAAGTTATACTGTTGATGTATATCGCGGTGATGTACCTGCACAGAAAAACTTTATAAATCTTGCAACTTATATTGCTCTTTTCCCGCAACTTATTGCAGGTCCTATCGTCAGATATTCTGATATAGCAACTCAATTAACGGAAAGAAAACATACGTTTGAAAAGACATATTCGGGCGTTTCCCGATTTATCATAGGCCTTGGCAAAAAAATTCTTATAGCAAATGTACTCGGGGAACTTGGTGAAAGTTTTTTAACTTCAACAGACCTTTCAGTTTTATATTATTGGCTTTATGCCGTATCGTTTATGCTTCAAATATACTTTGATTTTTCAGGTTATAGCGATATGGCTATAGGACTTGGGAAAATTTTAGGCTTTACTTTTATGGAAAACTTCAATTATCCTTTTGTTTCATCAAGCATTACTGAGTTCTGGAGAAGATGGCATATATCTCTCGGCAGTTGGTTCAGAGATTATGTTTATATTCCACTCGGCGGAAACAGATGCAGTAAACCAAGATTGCTTTTTAACATTTTCGTTGTGTGGTTCCTTACAGGTTTTTGGCACGGTGCAGAGTGGAATTTTGTGATTTGGGGATTATATTTCGGAATACTTTTAACTCTGGAAAAATTCTTTTTCATAAACACCCTCAAAAAACATAGAGTTTTAAGTCATATATATACCCTGTTTTTTGTGGCAGTAAGTTTTATGATTTTTTCATCTGGTGGATTTTCACAAATATTTTCCTATGTAGGTTCAATGTTTGGCTCATCAGATATCCCCCTTGTGTCCCTGGAAGCAATATATCAACTTAAGAATTATGCGATGATATTAATTTTTGCAGGTATAGGCGCAACTCCGCTTCTTAAAAACATCTTTAATAAACTTTATGAAAATAAGAGATATACAGGTACTATTGAAGTTTTAAAAACAATATATTTGATATTTATTTTAATTTTGGTGAGTGCTTATCTTGCAGACGGCTCGTTTAATCCTTTCCTTTATTTTCGTTTTTAGGTGATTATTATGAAAAACAAAAATACTTTTTGTCTTATTTTAATAATAACGGTTTTTGTGCTGATAACTTTATTCAGTTGGTTTAAGCCTGACGGTGTTTATACTGAGAGCGAAAGACGTGCACTTGCTCAAAAACCTGAACTAAATGTTCAAACACTTTTGTCAGGCAGATTTATGACTGAGTTTGAAAATTATAAAGTTGACCAGTTTCCGCTTAGAGAAAAACTCCGCTCTTTAAAAGCACTTTTTTCAAAATATGTATTTGCAAAAAAAGATAATAACGGACTTTTTTCTGCAGACGGCCACATTTCAAAAATTGAATATCCTCAAAATCAGGAAATGATAAATAACGCAAAAACACGATTTGATTATATTTATAAAAAATATTTAAAAGATAAAGATGTTAATATTTATTTATCACTGATACCCGATAAAAATGCATTTTTTGCTAAAGAAAACGGATATCTGACTATTGACTATAATAAATTTACAGATGATTTTAAGTCCAAAATGGATTATATGACCTATATTGATGTTACTGATTTCCTTTCGCTTGATGATTACTATACAACAGACTCTCACTGGAGACAGGAAAAAATAACCGATATTGCAAAGCACATTTGTGAAAATATGGGTTCTTTTACTGAATGTGAGTATGAAATGTTAACTCTTGATAATTCTTTTTACGGAGTTTATTACGGGCAAAGCGCTCTTCCTTTCAAACCTGATACTATACGTTATCTGACAAATGATATCTTATCTGATGCAACTGTGACATATTATGATACCGGTGTAGGTGTAGAGGGAGAACTCTATAATGTGGAAAAAGCATACGGAAAAGACCCGTATGAAATGTTTTTATCAGGCTCAACACCGTTTGTCACCATTGAAAATAGTCATTCTCAAAACGATAAAGAACTTGTTGTATTCAGAGATTCATACGGAAGCAGTCTTGTCCCGCTTTTAGTACCTTCTTATAAAAAGATAACTGTTGTTGACATAAGATATATGATGTCTGACTTTGTCGGCAATTTTGTGAAGTTTGATAATCAAGATGTTTTGTTTTTATACAGTACATCTCTTATAAATAACAGTCTTGCACTCAGATAAAGGAGAATAAAATGAATAAATCAGCCTTTTTTCAGTTTGTAAAATTTACCCTCTTTTCAATTTCGGCAGGAGCAATACAAATAGTATCTTTTGCTATATTTGAAACATTTACAAAGTGGTCATACTGGCCGTGCTATCTTATTTCGCTTATACTTTCAATAGTATGGAATTTCACTTTTAACAGACGCTTCACATTTAAATCCGCAGCAAATGTACCCGTTGCAATGTCTAAACTTTTTGGGTTTTATATCGTCTTTACCCCTCTTTCAACCTGGCTGGGACATCTGGCAGAAGGAGTAGGGGTAAACGATTACATAATACTTATTGTAACAATGCTTTTTAACTTTGTGCTTGAATTTCTTTTTTCAAAGTTTGTAATATATAAAAATCAGGAAAACACAAGATAATAAAAAGTGAACGTTTTATGTTTTTGAGGAAGAATTATGAGCGCAAATTTGTTTTTTCAGGCTATATACAAATTGCTTTTAGGCGTTATTTTGATAGGATTGTTGATATTTATACCTGCAGGTACAATATCTTTTTTGAATGGCTGGGTTTTAATGACTGTTTTATTTGTTCCTATGATTATAGCAGGATTTATTATTGCATTTAAAAATCCTAAACTTTTAAAACGGCGTCTTAATGCAAAAGAAACTCAAAAAGAACAAATTGCTATTGTAAGACTAAGTGCAAGTATGTTCATAATTGGTTTTGTTGTTGCGGGTTTGGATTTTAGATTTTACTGGTCAGATTTACCTAAAGGTATAACTTGGTCAGCCGTTTTTGTTTTTCTTTTTTCATATCTGATGTATGCAGAAGTAATAAGGGAAAATACTTATCTTTCCAGAACGATTGAAGTTCAGAAAAATCAAAAAGTTATCGACACTGGTCTATATAGTGTTGTAAGACACCCAAGTCGGAGGCCCAAGCGGTCTTAGGAAGACAACACTTACCTACA
>JAZQDA010000076.1:0-1906 GCA_045546535.1 Clostridia bacterium
TAACACACAAGGAACCTTTTCTCCACGCCCACTTATAGCGCGCCTGGCTGCGAACATGTTATAATAAAAATATGCGCATTTTAAAATCAAAAACTTTTATAATAACATTATTAGTAATATCCGTTTTAGTTATTCGCCATATCTATAACAGATATAATTATTTTGATATGCCAAAATATGGATATGAAGATGTTTCATACACTTTTGAAAAAGAAAATCTGACAGACAATGATTATGACAAGATTTTTAAAATGACAGGTCTTTCACCAAAAGGCTATAATGATATGCTTGGCGAAGGCAGAGATAATGCAATCAAGGAGTTAAACCGCCTTTATTTTGAAAAGAGTGAATATGAGAGAGAATACATATTTTTCCCTTTGACTGCCGAGGAAACTATGAAAAGAAACCCAACACCTTTAGCCCCTTTAAAAAACGGCGATATTCTTATAACTTTTTCTACTCATACTTTAGATTGGCGACACGGTCACGCAGCAATAGTAACTGATGAAAATAAAGGGGTTATATTAGAGCATATGTCAATAGGCAATACCTCAACATATGGATATGCAACTAAATGGGGGAGATACCCAAACTTTATAGTTTTGCGCCATTTCGACTCTGAACTTGCCAAAAGAGCAAGTGAATATGCAAAAGAAAACCTTTACGGCATAGATTATAATCTTTTCACAGGGTTTTTTAAGAAAGATAAATCTGATGAAATTCCCGTTTCTTCATCGCACTGTTCTCATATAGTCTGGCAGGCATATAAGGCACAGGGCGTAGATATCGATGCTAACGGCGGAATAATAGTAACCCCAAAAGATATAAGTCTTTCAGACGAACTTAGCGTGGTACAGATTTTTGGTATAAATCCCGAAAAATATTCAGGCAGAGTATTGAAATAAATTGCACAAATAAGCCATACTTTTATACAATTTTATCTGTTGACAAAATATTTGATATATGATATCATTTATAGGATAAATTTAAAGAGAGGAGAAACATAAATGTTAGCACGTAAAACATACGCTAAAGTTCAAGGTCTTTGCACTACAGCCAATGTTTACACTACATTTGTTTCTTCAAACAGCATCAAATTTTATATTTTATATTGATACCGATTTTTTCAATCAATGATTGAATTAATCGGTTTTTTTAAGAGTAGACTTACGGGAGGTAAATATGGCAAAGAGAACAGATTTAAAAAAGATACTTATAATAGGTTCAGGGCCGATAGTAATAGGTCAGGCGGCAGAATTTGATTATGCAGGAACTCAGGCTTGTCTTGCTTTAAAAGAAGAGGGATACGAAGTTGTACTTTGTAACTCTAACCCTGCTACCATTATGACAGATACTGCAATTGCTGATAAAGTATATATGGAACCGCTTACACTTGAGTACATTGCAAAAATTTTAAGATATGAGCGTCCTGACGCAATTGTTCCCGGTATCGGCGGTCAGACAGGCTTAAACCTTGCTATGCAACTTGAGAAAAAAGGCATTTTAAAAGAATGCGGTGTAGAACTTTTAGGTACAAGCAGTGAAAGTATTGAAAGAGCAGAAGACAGAGAACTTTTCAAAGAACTCTGTCAGTCAATCGGTGAACCTACTATTCCTTCCGAAATAACATATTCACTTGAAGAAGCAAGAGAAGCCGCAAATCGTATAGGCTATCCTGTAGTACTACGCCCTGCGTTTACTCTCGGCGGTACAGGCGGCGGTTTTGCCAACAATGAAGAAGAACTTAACGAAATCGGCGTAAATGCGTTTAAACTTTCACCTGTTCATCAGGTGCTTATTGAAAAGAGCGTAAAAGGCTATAAAGAAATTGAATTTGAAGTTATGCGTGACTCAAATGATAACGCTATAACTATCTGCGGTATGGAAAATATCGATCCCGTAGGTG
>JAZQDA010000077.1:0-1582 GCA_045546535.1 Clostridia bacterium
ACACCTTATTGTCGTAATTCCCAAGGACTGTTAACCTGCTCATTTGTCGTAAATCTGTCGTAAACCACATTTTTAAGCAATAATTTGGATAAACAAAAACCCGAAGACGCCTTGAAATAAGCGTTTTCGGCTTAGTTTTACTCTGTAAGGGGTTTCATCGTGGGGATAGACATAGGGTTTTACAAAACCACTTACATCCTCTCACAAGGTCTCATAACATATCCCGAAAACAGTGATTTTTAAGGGGTTCTCATAACCTCTCATATTGTATCTTTAAATCTCACATGGTCTCGGATATTATGGGTAAATCGTGGGTACCGTGGGTAATTTATGGGTAAAATTCACTTTTAATCACACCGATATAAACTCGTGATTTACTGCACTTATAATACCATACATTCCTCTAAAAATCAAGGCTTTTGTAAATAGGACGGGTGGGTGGATAGAAAAAGCACATCGGGACGACCGATGTGCTTTGCATTGTATAATTTGGTTTCTTACCTATCTTTTAATATTCTTTTGAAAGTAAGAAATCAGCGATGTGCATTGTCTTGATACCTTGGTAATTACCACCTGCGAAATCATCTGTTGTCAACAGGTATTTCGGATAATTGTCATTGATTTCAAGAAGTCGGTCATATTCTCTCTTTTCGGTCTTCTCCGACTTAATTTCCTTGGTTATCTGAATATAGAGTTTATCGTTCTGTCTGGTAGCGATAAAATCAATTTCTCCGTTTGGTGTCTTGCCGATACATACTTCATAACCTCTGCGGAGCAATTCAAGATAAACCACATTTTCAAGCATTGCAGCAACACTCTGGTCGTTATAACCCAGAACACTGTATTTGAAAGAACTATCTGCAAGATAGAACTTCTCTTGTGTTTTGAGCAGTTCCTTGCCCTGCACATCATATCTTGAACAACGGTGCAGGATATAAGCACTCTCTAATTTTTCAAGGTAGTTATATACCGTCTCATTGTCTATGGTGCGATGCTCGGACTTGATATAATCGGAAATAGACTTTGCCGAGAAGGTCTTACCTACATTGTCAAAGACAAACTTTACAACTCGCTCTAACTGGTCAACCTTGCGAACTTGATTTCGTTTCACAATATCCGAGAATATGGTTGAATTATAAATATCACGAACAATGGTATAAGCATTGTCAAGCGGGTATTCCTGCAAATGTATTGCGGGGAAACCGCCGTACTTGATATAATTCACCAATTCCTTGTGAATGTCCTCTACCTTGCCGTACTGCTTCTTAAATGTGAGATACTCCTCAAAAGAAAGAGTGAATATACGGAAGGATACATAACGACCTGTAAGATAGGTTGCAATTTCGGAAGACATCATACGGGAGTTAGAACCCGTAACATATATATCCACATTAAAATCGGTATTGATAGAATTTACGGTTTTTTCCCAAGAGTTTATTTCCTGAACTTCATCAAGGAACAAGTAAGTCTTCTCGGTATCGGACAATTTAGTTTTAAGCATTTCGTATAACTGCTTTGCAGTCATACCTTCATATTCCATCGAGTCAAAGCGATAACTCACTATTCTATCTTCGGAAATACC
>JAZQDA010000078.1:0-6655 GCA_045546535.1 Clostridia bacterium
ATTTTTTTATAAAATTTTAGATAGAGAAGCACGGACAAACGCCAAACGAGTTGTTAGCGTAGTAGTTGTAGTTGGTACCGTTGTTGTTGACATACCAGAAGCTGGCAGTGTAGCCCACATACGGTGAACGCTCCCACCAGCCGTAAGCGGAAATCCACCAAGCACCATCAGTGCATTGCACACCATCCGTGGTAGATAAACCATATCTACGAATATCTTCTGCTGTTGCATATACCCAACATCTACCGCTATTGCTCTTTCTCCACACATCACCCGAATAAACAGTATATGTAGATATTGTTGTCGGGTCATTGGCATCGGTATAATACGTTGCATCTGGAGGTACAATTAAACCTCTATACTTGGCTCTACGAATATCAGATGTAAACCAAGAAATAGCATCTCCCTCGCTTGTGTAAGGTGTGCCGCTGCCACCCATTTCAGCATAACAAGGTAAATAGAAATAATCTTCTGAAACCAAAATGGTTTGAGACTGATTACCCTCTGTTGCACTAATCTTAACTTTCTTCAACATAGAACGCCATACTGTTGGAAGTGCCAATGGTAATCTATCATTGATAAATGTTCTCATAGCACAACCATCCCAGCCGCCTACATTTGTATTTGTCGGATTCATTTGTCTCAATCTGTCTACAAGCAAAGTGTTTGAGATGAAAGAGGCATTACTTCTTTGGCTTGTACCGCCAGCAAGTCTATATCTTTCAGAGCCACAGAACTCTACTCTCATAACTTCGTGAGACCAAGAAGCCAACGCCCTTGCATTTGTATCTCCAAGGTCATCATACCAAATCTTCGCCCAATAGATATAACCAGAACCATAGTCATCATATCCACCGTCTGCAATAAATCTAATTGCTCCAAGTGCTAATGTCTGTTCGGTATTTGTTGAACGATTTCTCGTTAATTCTGACCTCGTAATTGCTCCTGCAAAACCAGAGTTGTTGCCATTTGAACTATAAACATATAATTTATCATCGCCTTTAATATGACGAAGAACAACCATATCTCTATAACCCCTATAACCAACATTAAGGTTTTTATCGCCCCACTGAATGTCTGGATTAGCATTCATTCTCAATCTAAATCCTTCAGAGCCATCTTCTTCATAACAAGACAACAATGTGTTATTGGTGTTTGTCAAATCGGTAAAGCGGAAGTCGATTGCGAGTGTAAAAGAACGCTCATTTTCTCCAAACAACTGAATTCCAGTGTTTTGTGCGGTTTTACCATCGAGGTATAAATTCTCTGCAAGAACCTTGCTTTCTACATTCTCAAAATCAAAATCGTGACCAAGTGTAATATCGTGGTAGTCCTTTTGCTCAAAGTAATTACCTGCTTGACCAGAAGATGTAATTGCGAAGATTTCACCAGCAGTCATATCTTCAAGAGATTTACCACCGTTTTCAGGAAGCGCAGGAAGTTCTGCTCTTTCCCAAATTGCATAAACATCGGTGTCCTCTTTAATGAAACCTGTACTCTTATTCCATCCAGCAAAGACATTGTAAATCAAAATGCCTTCTTCGGTTGTGTTCACAGGAGTGTCGCCGCTATACACAACTTCACTACCATATTCTGCTTCGACAGAGCCGAGAGACAGACCAGCACGAGAATACCAAGTAACGGTGTATTTACGAGTCTCTTTTGTATAAACGGCTGTAATGGTTTTAGGAGCAGTGATAACACCGTCCATATCAGACCAACCGCTACCAACATCATATACACCATCGGTTTCTGTACCGAATGAGTAAATATATTGTGCATCGCTTTCCAAAGTAGGCTTCTCAATCAAACCCTCTGCATATGGGTCAGGCGGTGTAGAACCTCTATCCACATAAGTTGTAAATAAAATACTGTTTTTATCGTCAGCATTTACATACGTAACGAGGTATTGAGTAACCAGATTGTCAGCATTATAAGAAACTTCAAGGTCTTTCCAAGAGTTCTCATAGTTGACCAGTTCTTGATTTCTCACTTGACCAGAAATGTAGACCTTACCTGTAATCATAGAATAGAACAGGTTATACAGTTGGTTAAGGAGCGTTGTATCTGCCAAACTGTTGCTACCAGTCCAATCAATGTCATACAGATACAAAACCTGTAATGTATCAATACAATTATTGATAACTTCCAAACTATCCAAAGTGCCGCCTTGTAAAGTCAAAGTTTCCAATGCTTCAAGCGTTGCTTGGAAGTCCGTTAAATCATTAAGGTTTCTCATTGTCAATGTGTTGATTGTTCCCGGCAAATGTGCAATCTGAACCTTACCATTTGTAGAGAAAATTACACCGGTCAAACTTGTACCTTCAGCATACAACTTCAATAAGTTGTTGCATTCAGAAAGGTTAAGAGAACCCGTCAAGTTATTACAGTTTCTAATGTCAAGTTCCTCTAAAAGTCTATTGTTACCAAGAGACAATGCGGTAAGACGAGGATTGCTATATCCAGCGGTTGAGTTACCAAGAACCAACTTCTTCAACTTGTCTGCCATAGAGATATTGATGGTGGTAAGATAACAAGCACTCAAATCGTTCAATGCCTGAATTCTGTTTGCACCATAAATAGTAACCTGCGTATCGTCTGTGGTAGACGGAACGAAGTTAAGTTCATACTGCTGTCCCGCTTTTGCTCTAATCTGTCTTGTGTCACCATTACCGAACATAGCAGACACATACATATCAGAATAAGGGGTAATCTTCAATGTGTAATCGGGCTGAACGACAATATCATCAATAGTAGGAGTATAACAACGGAATGTAATACGGTTGTTGTCACCAACAACAGTGTTCATAAGGTTCTTTGTACCAAAATAGATTTCTTGGTCTCTAATCCACTGTCTGCGCTGATATTTCTTTCTACCCTGCATCATATCACGAAGATAGTTAGGGTCTTTCTTGGGTTTTGAATTGTCGATGGATTCACCTGTAAAGGTACGAATGTATTTTCTCTGAACATCAAGTCTCCAAATTTCCTCTGGATAGCATTCCTGATACTCGTCGAACTGCTTAATCAGATGCTCGGCACTGAAACATTCCGCAGTAACAGTTTGGAATGTAGTTGTGATTTCTCCCGGAAGCAAATCACGAAGTCTGCACCAGAACACAGAAGTAGCACCATTGAAAACATAACCACTTGCAGGGTTGCCATCAATATTGTAGTCAGTATCTTCTTTACCATATGGGAAGATAAGTTCACCGTTGTTGTTGATACCAAGGGCTGTCAATCTGTTACTTTTATGACCTATAATTGTTTATAGGCGGGAATGGTTCTTCCAAGAGTGTCTTTACACTCGACCATTCCTCTGCAATTTCATTTTAGATTATATTTGCAGTTCAGACTGTTACATACTTTATTAAGCACTTTTAATAAAGCCCTTTTCGTTCAGTCGTTGAAGGCAATCATCAATTATTGTTTCTACATTTTTGCTTTCCCAATAAGGTATTCTTAAAAGGTTTATGTTGTTATCAGAACAATATTTGTTTTTAATTTCATCTCTTAATTTTTGTTTATTGAATTTCTCAATTCCTAATTCTTGTGATTTATATAGTCCTATATAAAACCGAGGGCTATAATGTTGACTTCCATCATATTCTATAAACAAATTATATTGTGGTAAGTAAAAATCAAATCTATATCTATCATCACCAATAATGACTTGATACTCGCTTTTATATTCAATTTTTGCATCATCAAGCAATTTTGCAATATAGGAGTTATAATATGAATTCAAACATCCACAAGACAATGTGTGATTAGTTGTAAGGCTACTTGATGGAACAATTACTGTATTTCCACATTCGCATTTGCATTTATACATTCTGCGATTAAACTTATTTGAATCTGGGAGCAATTCTTCAACTTTTAATCTTCCAAACGTCTTACCAACCAAGTTCTTGCTTTTGCTTTCACTTAAAGACTTCTTTCTTCCACAACCACAATCTTTTGTGCAATCATTTATTAGGTTTCTAATATTGACTGGTTTAATTGTTCCACACTCACATCTGCAAATTGCATCTGCGTGTCTACGGTCATTCTTTAATTCCAAAACAGTCCACTTGTTTATAGTTTGACCTATCAAATAAGCATATTTTTCAAGAGGGTTTATTCTCAAATATAATCCTCCTTTCTATAATAAAAAATCCACAGAACTCAATCTGTGGTTAAGATGAAATTATTAAATTGATGATTTTCCTTGGCGTTGCCAATCTCTTGGTTTTCGCCGTATATTAGAAAAGGTTTTACAACGACAAAGTTTATCGTTGTCATAGTCCCACAAATCAAACGCATATTGCGTGTAATAAGTTTTGTCACTATGAATCTCGGTATCAGAAGTTGTGACGTATTCGCCATCAACTAATTCACAATAAACGTGAAGTAATTCGGGAACAGGCTTGCTTACCTCACGATAAATACCGGTTTTAGCAAAGTGCCAGAATGTGTTCTTTGCTCTGTTATCCATCATAGTATAGATATGAGTAAAGGCATAGAAGAACTCAACCGCACTTCTTACACACCACTGGTCAAGTTCATTCTTGAACTCATCATCAGTAGAAGTAATAACCCAACGATAGAATGCTCTCCAAACATCGTTGTTTAATGCAACCTGTGCTTTGCCACGACCACTTGTATCATTGACGAGTTTACCATCACGGTAGTCACCGCAACAAGCATATCTCGGCTCGAAAGAGTGGTCTCCGTCAAATCCCTCGTTATACATACACCAATGGCGCATATTATTTTCATTTTCCCATTCTTCTTGCGTAATAGGATAAACAAAGGATTGAGGCTTATCAGTAGAAACAGGAGTTAAGATAATATCTCCATCATCCTCTGATTCAACAATGGTGAATTTTTCAATCTGTCTATCACCATTTTCATCAAGATAAACACCACTCTGGAAAGTAGCGTTGTTCTTGGTATTATCCGAAATTTCAATAACGAACTCATTCATATCTTCGGGGTCATATGCACGAGTATAGTCGGTTTTCTTACTGTCACCAATATTTCCAAGAGCATAGAAGTGCCACTCACAATCCAAGAACTCATTATGAGTTGATGGGTCGGGGTTTGTCTCCTTTAAGAACAAGACAGCCGGAACAAATTCCATAGTGTTCTTAATCTTGCTATCTCTTTTCTTTGCAGGTGAGATATAAGGTAAGAAGTCGTTGTATCTCTTTTGTAAAAGAGCGTTATTAACGTTTTCGGAAGAAGCGACATTAACCTTTAAGTTGAAGAAGTTGTTAGGCACAGATGTTCTTGTAAGAGCAACCTTACCTTCAGTACCTTTCCAGTCGGTAACAACTTCCGTCATTGCGTTTTCAGTGCCATAACCAAGAGTTACCTGTGATACATAGCCTTCTTCCGCATCAACTTTATCGCTGGGTTTGTGTATGCCGTCGCAGTTAAACAAGAAGTCAACGTTTCTACCGGAGTTACCATAGTTATCAGATGTAGTACCCTGACCGCTATGCCAACCATTCTCAAACAACCAGTTATCCAAATAAGGGTCTCCGCTAAATAATCCACCACCACTTGCGTGAATACATCTAAACTTCGACTTAACGAAAGTCTTTTTAGATGTGGTGAAGTGGTCGGTTTCAAGCATTAACACCTTAACATTAGGCATAATAGGCGCAAGTTTTTCAGGGTCAAGAATACCACCGCTGCTATAAGGAGTGTACTTGTTGGTTTCTCTATTATAATAGATACTGTTTCTATCATAACGAGCCAGCATAGTAGTAGAGTCTCTTGAATCTGCGATGAAGTTTTTCATAACATCTTCCGTAGTAAGAGAAGAAGAATAAATCTTCAAACGATAAATTCTAATGTCACAAGAGTCAGAGCCGATAGTGATAGGCTGCGGAGTGTACTGATAGAATCTATCACTGCTATCATAAACGAAAGCCTTACTCGGAACACCATCCTCATAAGCCATAACGAAAGCCTTGGCTGTTGAGTCATCTCTGTCAATCGGGTCAATGTTAATATCCATTTCAATAATATCTTCTTCGCTATAAGGCATATAAAGATATGTATTGGTTGCTGCAACTGCTTCTGTATCTTCATCTCCCTCGATGTCGGTATTAGAAGCGGTATTTGTCTTTAACCAGCCCTCGTGAACGCTCATTTGAAGTCCCATACCATTCTCTACGTTAGTAAGCCAAATCGCATTAGCATCCTGAACATTTTCTGTCTTGAAGATAATCTTCATTTCAGAGCCAAGAATGCTTGGGTTGGCATCAATACCGCCAGAGAAAAGTAAATAGTCAAAGATTGCGTGAGTACCTGCTTTAATCAAGAAATAGGTATCACCATTTTCGTCAACCTTGTAACCACCATTAGCCCAGTCAAAGTTATCGGAAACAGACATATTGTAGTTTCCATTTGACCAAACTCTGTCGGCAGAACTGTTCGTAATGCCGGTTGGATTAAAGTCAACTTCAAGGTTTGCTGTAATAGGTGAAACGTCAATTCCCAATTCCTCAACCACAACAATGATGGTAACGCTCTGGCTACCAACTTCAATTTCAAGAGTATATTCACCAACTTCGTCGGACTTGAAGTTCCAGACATTATAACTTGAAGTAATTGTGTCTGTACCGACCAATTCTCCATTAACATATCTGTTTACAGTAGG
>JAZQDA010000079.1:0-8898 GCA_045546535.1 Clostridia bacterium
ATTTTTACAACTACGAAAGAATACAGCTAAAAACAAAACTGACTCCGCTTGAAAAACGAAGTCAGTATGTTGCTTGAAATTTAATATTTATGCCATAGGCACTCTTTTTTGTGATGTCTGTACAAATTAGGGCAGTTCAAATCCATAACACTTTTTATTTTTAGATATGTTTTTTAATTTCTTTATATAAATTTTTAAAATACTGCTCAAATCCTTCGTCATTGGGATGAAGAGAAAGGTCTGCAAAATACTCTTCTTCTTTTTCAATAAAATCAAATCCGTCAATGCAAATGGCGTTACAATATTTATTTGCAAACTCATTTATTTTTTCGCTGATGTAGGTAAATGGCACACCGCTGGTACTTGGTCCCTCATAATCTTTTCTCCATATGGGAGTTATAAAGAAAATTTTGCTTGTTTTGTAATTTTGGCATATCAAGTCAACAAATTCTTTGCATTTTGTGTCAAAATCCTCTATAGGAGCATTTGACCAATCATTTGTACCGTATGCAACAGTTATTATTTTTGGCTCGTATGTATGCTTGTAGTTTGCAAGACAAGGTTCAAAAACTTCACCGCCGATGGCTTTGTTGTAGCATTCCATATCAAGTGCATGAGAAAGACGGACAGCATATGCATTCATAGGATGTCTTGTATCAAATCCGTGAGTAATTGAATCGCCATACATTAAAATAATGTCTTTTTTCGGGATTGGATCTATAAATGTTGCATTTTCAAGGTGCATTTCCTTTATAAATAAATTGCAAGACCATGGAAGTATAATTCTTATTTCTTTCACGCCTTCGCCCAGTTCAAAGTTCCCTTCAAAATTACCGAGTTCATGCGGTATTGAATAATAAGAACCTTTTAAATTTTCATATTCAAAATTTTTTATTGATCCTATATATTCATCATTCTTCATCACATCAAGAGCAAAAAAGGTTCTTCCTGATTGCTGTTTGGTAAAAACTTTCATAGAAAGACAGGTTGCATCAGTTTTAAATCTTAATTCAATACTTGCAGTAGTATAGGCATGAATTTTAGTAGGCATTGTATCGTAATGTTTAATTTCGTCGTCTGTAAATCTTGAAAATTCAACTCCGTTTTCTGTTTCAAAGATTCTTTCCGCCCCGTGTGCAATCTTTTTTAAAGTATCTGTATTTACAAGCATTTTTTCCACCCCGTATTAAAATATGTTACTCGTAATTATATCATTATTCAAAAAATTTGTAAAGAAATTTATAATTTAATTACAATAAAATATCTTTGACTATAAATAAAAATTATGCTATAATTTTTTTGTATGTTTATTAACTGGAGGAACAATATGCAGATAAGCCCAAGACTTTTAAAAATAGCATCTTTAATACCTAAGTCGCAAACTTTAGCAGATGTCGGCACAGACCACGGCTATATCCCTGCATATTGCCTTCTGGAGAAAAGATGCGAAAAAGTTATCCCTATGGATATAAACGCAAAACCTTTAGAGAGAGCAAAGAAAACACTTGAGTCTTTAAATCTTACTCTCTTTGCAGATTTTCGCTTGTCAGATGGTCTTTCAGCGCTTCCCAAAGGGGAGGCAGATACCATAGTAATCGCAGGAATGGGCGGTCCTTTAATCTGCGAAATTTTAGAAAAAGGTAAAGATATAGTAACTGATGACACTACACTTATCCTCCAACCTATGATTGCACCGATAGAAACGAGAATGTATCTATATAATAACGGCTTTAGTATAACTGATGAATATGTAGTAAGAGAAGAGGATAAATTTTATAACATATTTGTTGTTAAAAAAGAAAAATCAGACTATGACGATAATGATATATACATAGGCAGAAACCTTTTAAAAAACAGCCCTGAAATAATACAGGATTATCTCGGCTATAAAATAAGAGTATGCGAAAAAATCATAAATGGGAATTTAAAATCAAACACACCCGATAATACCGCAATTCAAAAATACCAACACGGACTCAGCATATATAATGCCTTTTTAAAGGAGTTGCTATAATGATAAAAGTTTCAGATGTTTTAGATTGTATTCAAACCTATGCACCGCCGTCAATGTGCTTTGACGGAGATAATGTTGGCTTACTTGTCGGAAATTTAGATAGCGAAGTCACAAAAGTTCTTATAACACTCGATGTTGACGAGTTTGTTGTAAGAGAGGCAATAGATAAAAAGGCTGAACTTATTATTTCTCATCACCCCCTTATGTTTCGCCCGATTTCCTCTTTAACCGAAACAAACCCCGAACAAAGATGTATAAGACTTATGGTTGAGAACTCAATTTCACTCATCAGTGCACATACAAATCTCGATAGCGTACAGGGTGGACTCAATGATTTTCTTTCTTCAAAACTATCGATAGTAAATACAAGCGTGATAGATGTAAACGGAGAATACAGAGGCAATCCTTACGGCTTTGGAAGAGTGGGGGAATTTGAAGAAGAAATGTCTCTTTCAGAGGTTTTAAACCTTGTCAAAACCCGACTTGGCTGCATGGGAATGAGATATGTCGGAAGTCCTGAAACTCTTATAAAAAAAGTGGCAGTAAATTCAGGCTCTGGCGCAGATGTTTTGACTTATTGTATTGAAAACAAAATTGACCTTCTCATAACGGGCGATGTAAAATATAATCAGGCAAGATGTGCATACGAATCAGGTCTTTGCGTAATTGACGCAGGTCATTATGAAACAGAGAGAATAGCGGTTGAACTTTTTAAAGAAATTCTATCAACTAAATTTAACACTCTTTCTCTAGAAATATCAGATGCAAATATCCCTGTGTTTGAATATAAGTTTTAAGTGAGGAAATGAAAATGAAAAAAGATGTAGTAATTGTAGGTGCAGGTCCCGCGGGTATTTTTACCGCACTTGAAATGATAAGAAATAAATCAAAAAAGAGTATACTGATAGTTGAAAAGGGAAGTGCTATTGAAAATAGAAAATGTCCTAAATCAAAAACAGAAACCTGCGTATCGTGTAAACCATATTGCCATATAACAACGGGATTTTCAGGCGCAGGGGCGTTTTCTGACGGAAAACTTTCTCTTTCATATGAGGTAGGCGGAGACCTTCCTCAACTTATAGGAAGCGAAAAAGCACAAAAACTTATTGATTACACCGATAAAATCTATCTTGAATTCGGTGCGGATGAACACATAGAGGGCATAGGCAATAATGAAGAAGTCCGCAAAATCAGAAGCCGTGCAATTTGTGCGGGATTAAAACTTGTAGATTGTCCCATACGCCATCTGGGTACAGAAAAAGCACAACAACTTTATTATGATATTGAAAAATATCTCCTTGCAAACGGTGTCGAAATTCTTTTTGGTTATGAATGTAAAGACATCTTGCTCGAAGAGGGTACTTGTAAGGGCGTAATAGTAGAAAAAGGGTCAGATGTTCTCACAATATACTCAGATACAAGCGTTATCGCAACAGGCAGAAGAGGAGCAGACTGGCTTGAAAAAATCTGTGCAGAACATAGCATCGCACATCAGCCCGGCACAGTAGATATAGGCGTCAGGGTAGAGGTAAGGTCAGAAATTATGGAAAAAGTCAATGAAGTTTTATACGAATCAAAACTCATTGGCTATCCCGCGCCTTTTAAAAATAAAGTTCGTACTTTCTGTCAGAACCCCGGCGGATTTGTAAGTCAGGAAAATTACGATAATGACCTCGCCGTAGTAAACGGTCATTCATATAAAGAATTAAAATCACAAAACACAAACCTTGCAATACTTTGTTCTCATAATTTCAGTGAGCCTTTCAATGAGCCTATTGCATATGCGCAGAAGATTGGCGAACTCACCAATATGCTCGGTGCAGGTAAAATCTTAGTTCAGCGTTTCGGTGATATTTTAGACGGCAAACGCACCTGGCAAAAAGAACTTTCACAGTCAAATCTAAAACCCACACTTCCCGATGCCGTAGCAGGTGATATAACCGCCGCTATGCCGTACAGGGCTATGATAAACATTATAAACTTTATAAAAGCGATGGATAATGTAGTCCCGGGTTTTGCGTCATATGAAACTCTTCTTTACTCACCCGAACTTAAATTTTACTCAAACCGTATAAAGATGGACGAACACTTAAATACCAATGTAGCAGGTCTTCACTGCCTTGGCGATTCAAGCGGTTGGACGAGAGGTCTTATGATGGCATCTTGCATGGGCGTTTTAATGGGAAGAGAACTTTCTAAGTAATAAAAAATGGTCTTTCAAAATTCATTTGAAAGACCATTTTTTATAAATAAAACCCCGTATAACTCATCGCATCAATAGTATATAAAAATGACGGATTGTTTTCATTTTCTGCCGACGGAAAAACATATAAAGTATTGTATTTTCCTGATTTTACACTGCATTCATCACTTTTTGCCGATAATTTTTCATTTTCAAATGAAACTGTAAATTCATAATTGTCAGGTTTCATTTCTATATACTTTGTAATATCGATATATTTCATTCCCGAAACAAAACATTCGCCTTTTGCTGATGCACTCATATTTGCTTTTGATGCCATCAGATTGCATACTCTTAAATGTCCATATTCCATATTCTTTTTTTCGGTTATTTCCCTTATGGCGTAAAGTGAAACTCTGTCGCCTCTTCTTATTGCACATACAGTATACACATCGCCTATTTCGAGATTAAGAGCCATAGATGCAAGATATTCATCGCCGTTTCCGCCAAGACATACCCTTAATGTTGTCAAACCTCTGTCACATTTGTGATACTGTGAAATTTGCCCGTTTGGCGTTTTAAATGATTTGAGTGAGTTGAAAATATAAAAGTCCAGGCCATCAACTCCTGTTGCATTTAAAAGCCTGATATAAGGGTGTAATAAATTGCTTTCCATTCTCATTCTCCTTTATCTTCTATAATAGTCATAAGATTTTCCTGAATGCTCTCTCCCTGATTTTCACTCATGGGAAGAACCTCGTCGATATCCATACTTTCAAAAAGTTTCACGTTTTTTTCATCAATTTCGCCAATGCCACTATCCTCTATATATGACCCATATTCTTTGCTTTCTTCTTTTTTCATATCACTTTTAAACTGTGCAATTTCAGAAAGAAACATACATATTCTATCAAGGTCCTTTCCTATTTTAGATACATCTTTCTCAATTTTTGAAAGCATATATGTAAATTCTGCACCTGATTTTTCATTGTATATAATATTACTGTTTTTGTCAGACACCTTGGCACCTCTTTCTTTATTAAACCCAATAGTTTCAGAAAAGTTTTGAAACAAAGTGACATCACCTGTCAGAAAACCTTTTTGTCTGTGGCAAAACCTGATTTTTTCAAAAATAGTGTTTTTGCTCATTTGTTTGGGTCTTGAGAAAGACTGACCGCCGTCTGAACTCTCTGAGTGCATATACCCAGAATTTTCTCTCCAGCATATATGTATTTTTTCTGTATCGGAAAAAATGATAGGAACGGTATTTTTCCTTATTCCGAAAGTTATTATTTTTTCTTCGTTTTCATTACCGCCCGAATATGTTAAAACTATGTAATTTTTCTTTGCTGATACATAAACAGAGTGTCTTTTTTCATTGTCATATATAGCACTGTAAGAAAATATGTTTTCACTTGAAAATTTTCTCGAGTGAGATTTTTTTACAAAGTTTTCATCGAAAATCTGTTCTTGATATTTTCCCGTAGCATCTCTGTAAAAAAGATGAGTATTCCCGCCAAAATCTGTAAACACACAAAAATCTCTTTTTGAATCGGTAATGTCAGCAATCTCTGGTGTCATATATAAATTTTTATCGGAAAATTTATGTTTGGTAAGCATAAATTTTCCGCCGTGCTCAATCGTATAGAATGCACATAAACTGTTTTTTGAAAAGGTCAGAGAAATATTTTTAATTTTGCATTCATTGTCTTTATTTTTGAAAATATAGTATTTTGTCCACACATCAGAGTTAAATTTAAGATATATAAGTTCGCCTTTGGCAGACTGAATAAGAAAATGCATAACGCCGTTATCCGTACAAACAGCATCAAATTCATCAGTTACATCAGTTATAAGGACGTTTTCTTTTTTATTTGGGAAAACACATATAAATCTTTTTGAACTGTCAGTATAAAACTTGTAATATCCGTCGCTCTGTTTAATAAATACCGCCACAATATCACCGCCTTGTATATAATTTATGAAAACAGAAACTAAATATTACACTCAAAAGAGATTTTGTATATTTGGCGTGATATATGCAAAATATTAATTTTTCCAATAAAAAAAGCGCATCATCGAAGAGATGCGCTAAAAACGCAAACCCCGAATGTCGCTAAACATAACAAAATAGTCTTTTATCAAATACTACCCGCAGGAATTTGCGTTTTTTACAAAACCTTAAAGTAGCATTTGAAAAAAGAAAAATATTATTCCCTTTAAAAAATACCAAGACTATTTAATTTATTAAGTTATGTTTAGCATAATTAGTATAACATATATTTAAAAATTTATCAAGTTAAAAATGTATTTTTCAATATTTTATGAAACTTTTCCGACCTTGAATTTTATATCAAATTATGATATACTTTAGCCATTGGAGTATATACAAATGAAAAAAATAATCGTTCTATTTTTAATTTTAAGTTTAATATTATCATTTTCAGGTTGTGCAAAAGAAGAGAGCGTTGTTCCTGCATCATCACAGCCAGAGCCGATTGATGAAACAATAACTTTAACTGTAGCAGGGGACAACCTTTTGCATATGCCTGTAATAAGAAGCGGTCTGAAATCAGACGGAAGTTATGAATTTTCGCATATTTTCCGGAAACTTCAGCCCGTGTTTGAATATGCTGATATTGCGGTAATAGGTCAGGAAACCGTCTTTGCAGGAGAAAAATACGGATATTCAGGCTATCCTCTTTTCAATTCTCCGTCAGATATGGGAAAAACTTTAGCAAATGAAGGCTTTGACATCATTCTTCACGCATCAAATCACGTTCTAGATAAATGGGCAGACGGAGTTGAGAATACTCTAGCATTCTGGGATAATTACCCCGACATAACTGTACTTGGCATAAACAAAAGCGAAGAGGATAAAAACGACGTCAGTATAATTAAGAGAAAAGGTGCAAAAATTGCCGTGCTTAACTATACCTACGGCACAAACGGACTCAAAGCACCTGTGGACAAAAAGTATCTTGTAAATTATATTGATGAAGAAAAAATCGAATCAGATGCTACCTTTTCAGAAAAAAATGCCGACTTTACCGTTGCATTTATGCATTGGGGGACAGAGTATGCCACCAAACCCGATGCATTTCAAAAAGACTTGTGTCAAAAAATGTGCAACTGGGGAGTAGACCTCATAGTCGGCTCACACCCTCACGTAATTCAGCCTGTCGAGTGGTACGAAAGCGAGGATAACTCTAATAAAATGCTCGTTTATTACTCTTTAGGCAACTTTGTTTCACGACAACTGGAAGCGCGTAATCTTCTCGGCGCTCTTGCAGATGTAACCCTTAAGTATGACGGCAAAAATGTTTATATAGACGAATATAAATTCGTTCCCATAGTAACGCATTACAATACAAATTTTACTGATTTTGATGTTTACCGCCTTTCAGATTATAATAACAATCTTGCAAAACTTCACGGCATAACAGCCTATGACGGCGCGGTAAGCGTTGAAAGATGGCAAAATATGGTAAGAGATGTTTTTGACGGACACGATTTGACTTGTGTTCAGGGATTATGATATACTTGAATTCCAATATAAAAAGGAGATGTAATTATGTCTAATATATGGCACGATATTTCATCTCACAGAATAAATCCTGAAGATTTTATCTGTGTTATTGAAATTTCAAAAGGCAGTAAGAAAAAATATGAACTCGATAAAGAAACAGGTTTGATGATACTTGACAGAATACTTCACACATCAACCCAGTATCCTGCAAATTACGGATTCATTCCCCGCACATATGCTGACGATAATGACCCTTTAGATGTTCTTCTCATATGCTCTGAACAACTTGAACCGATGACTCTTGTAAGAGCATATCCGATAGGCGTAATATCTATGATAGATAACGGACGCGATGATGAAAAAATAATTGCCGTTCCTTTTACTGACCCAAACTATAATGTATATAATGATATTTCTGAACTTCCAAAGCATATATTTGATGAAATGAAACACTTTTTTGCTATTTATAAAAGCCTTGAAAATAAACAGACTGCTGTAAATGAGGTAAGTAGCAGTGAAGTGGCAATACAAATAATTGACAAATCAATAAAGAGTTATAAAGAAAAATTCTGTAACAACTAAGGGGAATTTAATGTGAATATAACAACACCCGTAGAAAAAGATGTTTTAAAAAGTTTAAAATCAGGCGACACTGTTACTCTGACAGGCAAAATATACACTGCCCGTGATGCCGCACACAAGAGAATGTGCGAAGCACTTTCAAGAGGTGAGAGCCTTCCTTTTGATGTAGACGGTCAGGTAATATATTATGTCGGTCCCTGTCCTGCAAAAGAAGGCGAAATAATCGGCTCCTGCGGACCTACTACAAGTTACAGAATGGACGCCTATGCACCGACTCTCATATCTTTAGGTCTTGGCGCAATGATAGGAAAGGGTAAAAGGTCAGATGAGGTAAAAAAAGCGTGTGAAGAATACGGTTGTGTGTACTTTGGAGCAATAGGCGGTGCAGGTGCTCTTCTGGCGTCCCATGTAAAAAAATCCGAAATAATTGCTTATGATGACCTGGGCACTGAAGCAATACGCTCTTTGACAGTTGAAGATTTTCCTTTGACTGTTATCATAGATACAAATGGGAATGATTTGTATGAAACGGGCAAAAATAAATTCAAAGAAATTTAATGATTTATTTAACCTTATTATTGATTTTTTTCA
>JAZQDA010000080.1:0-4674 GCA_045546535.1 Clostridia bacterium
CATACTATGAAGGTATATTGGAAATACTTAATGACCCATATACATATGATTGGCTTTCAATATTCCCCGAAAGGAGTATAGCGAGTACCAATGCCCTTGAGTGTATGCTTAACATTGACAGGCGAAAGAAGTATGCATCTCTCACGGCTCGTTCAATAGACGGAACACTTAACGGTGCTTGCGATTGTAACGGACTTGCGATAGCCGATGACCTTCACGAAGGTATTGAGGAAGCCATTTCCCCCGACAGACTTGCGAAGAAGTGGTCAACAGTAGAGAACAACTACATATCGAGGTGGAAAAGTGGGTGCAAAAGGCTATGGATAGGCACAAGATGGTCTTTATATGATTGCATTTCACATCGGATTGAGTTCATTCAGAGTGACCCAAGATGCAAGAGTATCAAATATGCCATTGTGAATGTACCTGCCCTTGATAAAAACGATGAGAGCAACTTTGATTATCTGTACGGAGTAGGGTTTTCCACAAACGATTACCTTCAAAGAAGGGCATCATTTGAGAAGAACAACGACATCGCATCGTGGAACGCACAATATATGGGTTCACCGATAGAGCGTGGCGGTACAGTATTCCTTCCCGATGACATGAAGTTCTTCAATGGCAAGTTACCCGAAGACATTGAACCCGATAAAGTGTTTATGTCGGTTGACCCTGCGTGGGGTGGTGGTGACTATGTGGCTTCACCTATCTGTTATCAGTACGGAGAAGACATATATGTGGTCGATGTAGTGTATAACAACTCCGAAAAGAAGATAACACAACCCGAAATCGTACAAAAAGCGAAGAAATGGGGAGTTCAATTCATTTCAATCGAAGCCACGAAGACCACATCTTCCTATTCAGAGGGCATAAATGACCAACTTAAAGCCGATGGCTACCCATGTTTTGTCACATCGAACACGAAAACCTTTACAGGAGAAGGAAAAGCACAGAGAATATTCAATCATGCCCCCGATATTCGTGAGCATATGTACTTTTTGGACGGAGAACGGAGTACAGAGTACGACCAATTCATGTCAAATGTATATTCATTCAAGTTAGTGGGCAAAAATAAGCACGATGATGCCCCCGATAGCCTTGCGATGGCGGTTGAGTACGCACTTAACAGGCAAAAAAGAAATGTAGTGAGGGTGGCAAGGCGAGTTTTTTAAGGCAAAAACGGAAAAACACCGAAATATATTGTGTGAAACTCTTGACAAACACAAAATATTGTGGATATAAAATATTAGACACGATGATTATTCAATTCATTTACTCAAGTCCTCCAAAAAATAAATCACTTGAGAACCGCATTAGACCGTGGTGGGCGGTATATCCCACCCCTTTCTTAATGAAACGCAACTTTAACATACAGGAACACCCCAACTTAATAGAGGAAATCAATGCCATTGTTAACAACAATGAAGTTGCAGAGGTAAAAGCAGAGTTCAAAGAGGGCAAAATCTCCTACAAAGTGGTAAAGATAGTCCGAAAGGTAACTGCAAGTAGCAACTAACAAAGGAATAATGGCATAAGCGAAAGGCTTATGGAACAACCAATAGGGTTATAGAGCATAGGAAACTATGTTTTATAACCCTTTTTTTTTACGGAGAAGAGATGAGCGAAGTAATAGTTGACACAATTAAAGAAAGCAACGTTGCAACCCAATACCTAACAGGCAGACGGACTATATGGACATCGGTTGACAGGTTCGACCCAAGGAAACAGGGGGAAATGATAGAAGAACTCAATTCTGCCCTTTCTATCCATACTCTGAACCTCATAGCGATGGAATATCTCTATTGGTACAGAAGGGGAGTTACCCCCATTTATGCCAAGACCAAGGTCACAAGAGATGAGATAAATCACATGGTCAATGTTTCCGTTGCGGAAGAAGTTTGCAATTTCAAAAACGGATATTTTATGACCCAACCTTGCTTTTATGTAAGTCGCAAAGAGGGTGATGAGACAACCGACAAGGTAAATCGTCTTAACGAGTATCTGTACCGTAGCGGAAAGCAAACGGCAGACAACAAAATGGTCGATTGGTTTCATACCGTTGGGAAAGCAGACCTATTCATTCAGAGCAACGATGATAATGAGCGACCCTTTGTAGCATATGCCCTCGACCCAAGAAGTGCATTTGTGGCAAAAAGTCTAAAACCCGATGGCAGACCTGTCTATGCGGTGCATACGGTAACTGTCGATGAAGACAAAATCGTTCTTGATGTTTGGGACGATACATATGTTTACACAGTAATGGGAACATACAAGGGTTCACTTGCAACACCTTATCCCGA
Source organism: Clostridia bacterium (assembly GCA_045546535.1). Lineage (GTDB taxonomy): Bacteria > Bacillota > Clostridia > UMGS1810 > UMGS1810 > RGIG1828. Next base: position 2,301 of record JAZQDA010000080.1, read on the forward strand.
CTATTTCTGCAACGCAGTAAATGTCATAGACATCAAGCCAAACCCATTAAAGAGAGTTCCCATCATCGAGTATTACTACAACTCCGTACAGATGGGAGCATTTGAAGCGGTAATACCCCTTCTCGATGCAATCTCCTATTTACAGAGCGACAGGCTTGACGGAGTAGACCAATTCATCAACTCACTTCTTGTCTTCTATAACTGCGAACTTGGACAAGATGAAGATGGAAATGACATCACTCCGCAGTTCGTCAGAGCGATGGGTGCGGTATTCCTCAAGACAGTTGGCGATAACAAAGCCGACCTCAAGGAAATCGTTTCACAACTTGACCAATCACAGACACAGATATTTATAGACAACCTTTATCAGCAAGTCCTTGCTATATGCGGTATGCCGATAACTGCACTCGACAGAGGATACAGTAACGCTTCTACGATGGGTGCGGAACTCGCAAGAGATGGGTGGTTTCAAGCCGACAGTTCGGCTCGTAATACGGAAGACCTCTTCCTTGAGAGCAACAGGGAATTTGACGAAATCGTTACCTCGATTCTGCGTGAGAAGAACTTACTTGACATCAAGACAACAGACTTCACCTTGCAGTTTGTGAGAAACGAAACGGTCAATATCCAAGCCAAGGCACAGGCTTTCCAAACCTTGCTTGCGGCAGGTATGCACCCCGAACTCGCCGCCAAGAAGAGTGGAGTTTCCAATGACCCTGTAGCCGACATGAAGATGTCCGAGAAGTATCTGAAACTAATATGGGGCGACCCCGACAACCCAATGGGTGAAAGCGTTGGGGAAGAAGCCGAACTCTATGAGAATGAAGACCCAAATGGCGAACAGGCAAGAGCCGATGAAAGACTTGCAAGAGGACTTCAAACCACTAAATCAAACAACGATGGCATAGAGGGAACAAAAGGTTACACTCGTATGCAAAACGGAAGAAAAGTCCAAGTCCGTGGGTATAAGAAAGCCAAGAAACAAGAGGTGCAATAAATGACTTATTTTCCTTGGGACGATATAAATTCGCTTGAGGAAGAAGCGGAAGAAGCACAAAAACAAGCGAAATCGGGCGATTTCAATAAGGTGGTTGATAACTTTATTGATAGCGTAGAAGAACTCTTTGAAATGGACTATTTCTACGGAGTGACAGATATAGCAGAACAACTTGGCAAGAAACTTGAACCCGACTACAAGGCGATGGAGAAGTCCATCAACAAGAAGATTGAGGGCAAGGACTACAGGCAACGCATAAGGGAATACATGGAGAGCGGAACTTCCGCAGACATCGCAAGGGTAATCGGCACAGATGCCCACAGAATATACAACGATGCCATGTATGACCAAGCGATAAGGAATGGGGCAAAGAACAAGACATGGCACACCATGCAAGACCCAAGAGTTCGTGATAGCCATGACTATTTGGAAGGTGTAACAGTACCGATTAATGCGGAATTTTACACGGTTAATGGAAACCACACATTATACCCAAGTCAATTCGGAGTAGCCGAAGAAGACATCAACTGTCGTTGTTGGGTAACCTATTCGGTTTAAAGCGAAAGCATTACATAACCTTGTTAGTGAAAACAAGTAAATAAAACGCAAACAAATGGTGAGTGACCACCTATAAAACGCAAAAAGTAAAGGTGCAGGGAAGCACACTAAAAAACGCAAGGAGTAAGAAATGACAGAAGAAATTAAGAACGAAGTGACAGTAGAGCCTACTGCCGAAGCAACCGCCCAAAGCATAGCGGAACTGCAAGCGGAAATCGAAAGACTTAAAGGCGAGGTCGCACAGACCGAGAAACTTAAAAAGTCCGTAAGCGAAGCGTGTTCAGATGCCGCCGAGTGGAAACGCAAGTATAGAGAAACACTCGATGAAAACGAAAGGGCGAAACAGGAACAGGCAGAGAAGTATTCCAACATGGAAAACGAACTCAACACCTACAAGGCAGAGAAGCGAGTGAACGAGTATTTTGCCAAACTTGTGAGTGCAGGATATTCCCCCGAAGTCGCACAGAATATGGCAACAAGCCTTCCCGAAGGTGTACCCGATTCGTTCTTTGAAGGACAAAAAGCATTTCTTGAAGCAAAAACACAGGAAATTAAAACACAGATTCTTAACTCGCAACCATCTCTTTCAACAGGCATGCCCCCTGTGACAACGGCTGATACCCAAGCACAGGAGAACAATGATATGAGGAAATGGTTCGGGTTACCAACAAAGTAAAAAGGAGAATTAAAAATGGCAAACACAGTAGCCGCCCCAGTAGCAAACTCTTTCGCTACATACGCAAGCAAATTCGTACCGCTTCTTGATGAAGTGTACAAGAGAGAATCTCTCTCCGCTATCCTCGACACCGCAAATGAAAG
>JAZQDA010000081.1:0-13400 GCA_045546535.1 Clostridia bacterium
TGGCTCACAGAACGACATGGCTACGATCCGACTTAGAAGAATTGAAAAGAAGAAAGAAGTTTGTCAGAGATTGGAGTGTCATCTGGATTGCAGTCATTTCATTTGTAGTGTTTGCAAATGTGATGTCATTGATACAGATACACACAGCAAAGACAGAAGAGGAATTGATGAAGAAATTTGAAATCTATTGCAATGAAGAAATTGAAAGGAGTTTGAATGAATATGTTGAAAATTGAAGAACTTGAATTGATTGTTGAAGAGATTTCTGAACTCGAAAAAGAGATTTCAGAACTACAAGACAAACACATTGAAATAATGCTCGGAAATATCTTCTTTGATACAATTGAGCAAAAGAACACAGCACTTGAAACAATTGAATTGAACATTGAATTTTTAATCAATGAAATAAAAGAATTGAAAGGAGTCAAATAATATGACAAAAGAACAAGAAGAACTTCTTTGTAAGTTGTGCGGAGTTAATGATTTGAATGAAATCATCAAAGGAATCGGATGCTCTGCAGACGAAATCAAAATCGTCGATGAAATAAACATGAAAGGAGAACAAAAACAATGACACAAAAAGAACTTGAAAATTTCGCAAGAAAACTCAACAAGAGAATCACAACACTTGAAAAACAAGGTTTCACTGATTCAATTGACTACAAGAAACTCAAGGAATTTGCAAAAGAGGCAGGAGCAACTGAAAAAGGATTTTTCAAGAATCGTCTGACACAATTCATCAAACAAGGTGGAGATATCAAATCATTTGAGAGAAACTTGAAACTTGCTTCACAGTATGGAACAGTTGCAAAAACAAAAGAGATGAAAGAAATTGCTGAAAGAATGAAGAAGTCAGGCAAAGTCGGAGAATTCATTTCAGAGAAAACTTTGAGCGATATTCTTGAAAGTCAAAAGTGGACAAAAGGAGAGGGCAGTTTGTGGAGCAATCTCAGGGACAAACATTTTGACAGTGAGGAAATAGTTGAAATCTTGTCATTTGCAGAAGAAGAGGACTCAGACGGAGTGAGAATGACAGTCGCTCAAAGATTTGAATGGCTTGAGGTAGCATATTCTGGAAAAGTAATTCCTCACGATTTAGCGATTGACTATCTAAAAGGACACATCTCACAGAAAGAAATGGAAAAGAAACTCAGCATTTCATCAAAATAAAAAGAGAGAGCAATGCTCTCTCTTTTTTCTTTAGTCAAAGTGATAAATCGGAACACATATCACATCAAAAACCTCTTTCAATATTATTTCATAGAGATTGATTTGTTTTGCTTCATAAATTGAACGAATCGCTTTCTCGTAGTCAATTCCATCAAATCCAGTTCTTGTGTGTGTGTCTTTTGTGTTGAATGTGTGTTTCAGTTCATCTGTTCCGCTCCTTGTCGTGCCGTTGTCGCCCTCTGTGGTGTCTTTTCCGCCGTTTTTGATTTGAGTTGTGTCTGTTAGTGTGTTGTTGTCAAAAGTTCGCTCTGAGGTCGTTGTAGTGCTGTCAGGAGTGAATTCTTGCTTTGTCTTGACATCAACTTTCGAATTGTATGTTGTAAGGTCAACATTCTCTCCAGTTTTTTCTGTGATATCTTTCACATCAGATGTGATGAGTGGATTGAACTGTGTTGAAATTGCATCATATACACTTTGAAGATATGCTTGCATTTTATAGAGAACCATATCTGCGGAAACTGCTGCTTTCGCTGTGTTCTCTGTTGTGATTTCACATTCTGCATATTTGTCAAGAAAGAAGAAATTCAACATTTCTGTTTCTGCTTTCACATCATCAATGAATGAATATTTTTGAAGAACTTCTTCTGTGAAAACTTTTTCATTGTTTTTGTAAAATTCAAATGTTTTCAATTCATTCACCCCGCAATCTTGTTCTTTTTGACGATGATGTTCGTTTTGAACATCTCATTTATTTCATCAATGCTTTCACATGTGCATTTATACATTATATCGATGTTGTTTTTGAGAACATCGTTTTCTTGTGCATTTTCGACTTCTGCTTCAATCATTCTCTCTTTCTTCTCTTCAATAGTTTGAAGTCCGATTGAATTCATAAAACAATTGACAAGATAGTCCCTCGCTTCGCAGAATGTCGTGAAGTTTGCATTTGTGTTGAGATTGAACATCTGCAATGAATCGAATGCCATTGTCGGATTCATCACAGTTGAAACATCTCCGAGTCGTATTTTGCTCAATATTTCATCAAATGCTTTCGCAGTTGTTGAATTGTTTGCTTGTGCCAAAAGTCCCGCTCTCGTGTAGATGAGAGAGTTTGCGAATGTGCTTTCTAATTCTGCAAGCATTCGAGCATATCTTTCAATTGTTTCCCACACAATAGATGTTCCAGGAATCATCTTGTCTGTGTCTGTATTCCAACAAATGACACAATTTTCTTTTGATTTAAGTGTTCCGCTTCCGATGACTGGATTCGCATATACAACTTTATTCGGAACAAAATACGCATCGAATCCGTATGCATTCGCTTCGAATGGAGTCCAAATTGTTCCATTTTTTTCGAATGCTACAACATACCCTTTGATGATTTTATTTTTCATATATTCCCAAGCATTGAAATTCTTTTCTTCTGTATTGAAGAAAATGAACAAATTCTGCATTCTACTCAAAAGATATTTCTTCCAGTATGCAGTTCCCCTCGCAACGTTAGTGATTGAGGGATTCGCTTTCAAGTATTCTTTCGCTTGTTTGAATTGTTTTTCATTCATTTATTATGACCCCGCTTTCTAATAGATTGACGAGTTCTTTTTCCTCGTCTGCTGTGCAATTTATGCCTGTGATTTTTACACTGTCAAACTGTGTGAAACCACGAACAGAATTCATTCTTTGATATAAATTTGTTATATATCCGTTGTATTGTTGAAAACCATTCGGAATGTTAACTTCTGGAAAATCAATCACAACAAATGGAGTCAAGTCATTTATTGCATAGGCTTGTTGTGATGATATTGTTCCGCCCGCGTTGTGTTGAGTTTTGTCGAGAATTGTGTTCGCTGCATTCATCACAGCAGATGAAACACCAGCAACAGCAGCGGCTGCTCCCATTCCACCAGTTGCAACACCCACTCCAATTGATGCAGTCGCTGTGAGTGCATTTTTGATGAGTGATTGATTTTTTTGTTGAGCGTTGTTTTGTGTCAATGGAATTATTTGTCCAATTTGTCCGTCAAACGTATAGAGCGGAGTGAAGCCCATTGTTTCAATTCCTGAAAAATCTGTCCCTGTGGTTCTCTTATTTGACACTCTAACGACACAAACACAAGAACCGTCACTGTAGTCGATGTCATAATGAATGCGGATTCTTCTTCCAATAATTGCATCAGTTGAAATCTGTTTGAAACCTACAAACGGGAGAAACAATGTTGTTCTTGTATATGGCTCAAAGTCAAGGAAAGTCCCAAATCTTTCAGGGAAATCGAAAGAACCCAAATCAAATGAAGTGAGAATTCCGTTCGGAATTTTTGTTCCTCTCACATAGCCACTCTCTCCCATTTCTGAAACATTTACTCCCAAAATGTGAACATCTTCGTTGTTGATTGTGATGATATTGTCAAAGTTAATCGGAAAACGAATCAAGTTGATAACTCCATTTTGTGGATTATTTTTGAACATGTTTGTGATTGCTGTCCAAAGTGAATCATTGACCATCGCTTCCTGTAAATGCTTCATATTTGTTTCATTCAGAATATAAGATGATTGTGTGTATGTTCCACGAGTTGAAGCAGAAGGAGCACCAACGTCGTCAAATGTTTCGCCTATTCCTGAGCCGTTTCCTCCGCCCGTGAGGCCGCCAATTTGACCACCTGCACCAGGAACATCACCAGAAGGGAAATCTCTTTCCCAGTCCTTCACGGGCTTGTGAAGCAGTTCTTCATCGTCAAAGGTTGCAGGAAGACCAAGACCATTGACAAGAAAGTCGAGCATTTCAACATTATCAAAGAAACCGATTGAAGAGCCGTTCTGTGTTGCGAGTTCAAATGTCCAGTCACTCTGGTCGTGTGCTCCTGTGTTGAATGCTGAATAGTTTCCTATGACGACAGAAGAGTTGAAGAACCTTGTGTTCTGTTTTAGATACCAAGTGAAGGGAATATAGAAACATTGTTGAATAGGTCCATAATTGAGACGAGTCTCACATTGAACACCAAGACCGACAAATGAATTGTCTTTGTAGTTGTCACGGTTTACACCGTAACCTGTAGGCTGTTCTGCCCATCCCCATGTGAATGAATATTGACCAGTGAACCATCTTTGTGCAAGCAATGCCATCACACTGAAGCACCAATATTGAACCGCATCTCTTGAATCATCAATTTCGCCAGTTGTTTCGTCATACCATTGAGCATAAGTTTTCACAAAGAAGACGAAAGAGTTGAGACCGAGATTGTTCCGATTGCTTCCTCCAACTGTGAAGGGATTTGTTCCAGTTGATAAATTTTGAGAAACCAAGAGAGTTCCTGCTTCTGTTCGTGGATTGCTTTGTGTATATGTTCCATCATTTGAGTTGTCGTATGTTTCAAAATGAAGAAGAGTTTTCATTCCTGGAAACTTTGATTTCATTTCTGTTGTTGTATATAGTGAATCAACATCAAAGGGGTCTGCGATTGTTCCTGTTGTATTAAAGAGAGATGATGTTGATTTGTAATTTTTCCAAGTCAATGACATATCTGTTCTGAAGTCATCAATATTTCGAAACACAGGTTTCGTCACAAGAGAACCATGTTCTGATTTTGTGGCAAGAGAACACTGTCTCAATATGTTCACATTGTTTGAACCGCCGTTGAAATAATGAGACGAGAATGTGTTTGTTGTGTTCTCGAATGCTGTGTATGGTAAAACATCACCATCATCATCAAAACCTGCAGAGAATGCCATTTTTTTCGTTGCTCCTGCTTGAACAATAGCAGGGGAAACACAAGCAGAGTTCACAACAAAGTTTTGAGGAACTAAGTTCGAAGCAGCAGGAGCAGAAACCTGATTTTCTAAATAATACACATAAGGGATGACCTCTGCATTCTTGAAAATTTCGCTGTAGTATTCAATTGTTGACTGTGCCAATGCTGGCCAGTACATTCTGACGCCGAGCGGTTTCTCATCTCGAATCAATGTGAATGCTTCTTGTATTGCCTCAGCAACATCGCTCGACATTTTAAAGCGAAGAAGATTGTCGTCATTTTCATCAAAACCGAAAAAGCGGCCATCTTCTGAGATTGCATATTGTGAATAAGGTCCGAATCTTTTTGCCATTTTTTTGACCTCCTTCTTTAGAGTGAATTAAGAACAAAATTGTGACCCTCGTTTTCAGGAGTTCTCAGAAATGGAAAACCAGAAGAAGAGTCTGTCACTCTTTTGACTTGTCTGAGAGTTCTTTGTGTCACTTGCATGACATCATCCTTCATGTAGAGATTGAACTGTTCTGAATTTCGAATGATGTGTTGCTGTGTTTCTTTGATACTGTTCCAATATGAATCAAGGACATCAACATGACAACGAACAACAATTCTGTTTCCATCTATGATGTCAATATTATTGATGAAATAGAATCTCTCAAATTCTTCAATATATATATAATTTGAACTCAAGAGATTCTTGTTGTATTTCATCAAAAGAGATGGATTCAGAATGTCAGTTTCATCATACAATTGACAATCACTTTCTTGAATTTGTGTTTTCTTTTTGTTGATTGTGTTTGAAGTTGATGTCATTTTGTAGAATTTCACTGTCATCTCAAAATCACACCTTTCTCAAATGTTTAATATGAACAGGTCCAGTGATTGCTCCCTCTTTTAGAGTTGAAACAACTATTCTGTCCCCTTTGATTTCTCTCACATATAACTCTTTTGAATAAACCCATGAAGCATATCTTTGCGCTTTTCCGTAAACAGTAGCATCTTCTGTGAGTTTTACTTTGTCAAGCAATTTGAGAGAAGTTTCTTTTTTTTCGTCTTTTGTGCATTTGTTATCTTTCCAGTATGGACATCCCATTTCTTCACAACCTCCTATTCTTTCATTTACCTTTTGAACGATTTCATTGTGTTTATTATATAAATAATCGCCAGGACATGACTTGTTTGCAAACCAACGATGAACAGTCAAAACAAGTTCATCATCTTTCGGAGTATATGCAAGAGTTTTCTCTTTATCTCCAAACCAAACAAGACGACTCTTTCCGTTTCTTTTGCATATATCAACAAGCAATTCAATCAAATTATTGAAAACATCATCTTTCACTTTGTATGGATGAGATGTGTTGCTTGCTGTTTCAATTGTGATGGCTCTGTTGTCGTTGTCGCTTGAAGAAGAACACCATGAACGATTTGCTTCATCTACTATGAGAGCAATTCCGTCCGTACAAACTGCATAATTGCAAGAACATTCTTTTCCTGCTGGTCTTTTATAGAAGAAATCTCCTGCTTGTTTTGTGTTCCATTGTCCGACTATACAGTGAATCGTGATTCGAGTGAGAGGAAATTTTCTCTTTCCAGAATGATAAGGAGATAGTTGTGTATATTTTACAAGTGAACTGTTGCTCATTGCTCTTGTTCTCCTTTCTTGACTTCTATTTTTTCAAGTCGCTCAATGATTTTTTCTTGTGTCAAAACTATTGCTTGAAGTTGTAAATCTTGAGCATCAAATCTCTCATTTTGTTTTTGTATCATTTCAATATATATGTTTTCTCTCTCTTTTGACTGTTGCCAAATTTGAAAGATAAACCAGCCCATTCCGCAAACGAGAGCAATCGGAAAGCCGAGTGTTTGAATTATTTCAACATATTCCATTTGAGAACTCTCCTTTCTTTATTTTTGAAAAACGGGAGGGAGTGTTTCTCCCTCCCTCATCACTTTAGACTTCTTTCATATAGAAAACAATTCCGTTTTCTGAACCATAATCATTGAAGAAACCTTGTCCGATTGAGTGAATTTGATGATTTACATCATATTCAGCAGAGTAGAAGTTTCTCATTTTCTTATATTCCCAATTTACACCGAGAGCATCAACGTCGAAAGCAACACCAAGAACACAAGGGATGTCAACTGTATTTCCGTCAGATGTGGTCATATTGATTCTTGCTGTGTCTGCGAAATTGTATGTCTTGCCTGTTGCTTGCCAGAAATTAGTTTCTTGATAAGCGTCGCCAAGTTTCACAAGTTCATTGTGGAAAGTGTCGCTCTGTAAGTATGTCGAAGCATTTGCAATGAATTCACTGTGAACGATGAAATTGAGATGTTCTTTGTCTGTCTGTCTGTTTAATCCATTAATATTGAACACAGTTGAATCGTCGCCCATTCTCTTGATGTATTTGTTCATTTGAGCAGTTGCCCAACGAATGAAATCAGGGTCAGTCATTGCTTTTGCAATTGTGAGGCCTGCATTTGTTGCTTCGTTGTATACTGCAAGGAGATTGATTGCATGAACTCCCTCGCCAGCATTTTCGTCTGCATAGTTTACTTTCTCAGCAATGAAGTTGTTCACACATACACGAGCAAGATTTGCATTTGATGCATCAATCTTGTTTTCCATTTCTAACTGAACACCAGCGATGAAAGCAGCAAACTTCTCAGGACTCATGAATGCGCTCTTTAACTGGTCAACAGGTAGAGTGATATCAAATCTGTAGACATTATGAGAAGAGAAAAGTTTCACTTCAACATCAGGAAATGCTGCAGTCGGATTCTTTAATTCCTGACCATCTTGAAGAGTCCAAGCGGATTCAGGTTTTGCATCAGGAACTTTGACAACTATCTTTTCAAGATATGCTCCATACTCAAAAGAAGTTTTGTATATATTGCTGTAGGTTTTCTGTGTTCTTTTTCTGTTTCCGATGAACTGGTCGCTCATCACATCCATCATGGAACGAGTCCAGATGTCGGTATTGTTTGCGCTTGAAATTACGAGGTCGCCTGTTGCAATCAATCCAGTTGCATCGAGAACTGTGATTGCATCCTTGCCCCATGCTTGAATGTTAACTTTGTTAACGAAATCATAAATTTGTTTATAATTCATGTTATTTGTCCTCACTTTCTATTTTTTCTGTAGTTTCTTCTTTTTCCTCAACTTCAACAGTTTCTTCTGTTTCAGTTGTATCTGTTCCAATCAATGCTTCAGTGAGTTTTGTCAACATTTCTTCAACTTTCAAAACTCTTTCTTCGAGAGATATGCTCTCGCTTCCGCCCTGTGCATTGTCCTCAGCGAAAATTTCTGTCAGTCTGCTCATATCATTTGACTCCTTTCAAAATTATAGTTCATTGATTGCAGTTGCTAAATCTGAAAACATAAAGACAGCGAATGCCTTTTTGAATTCTGTTCCACATAAGGAATCACTGAAGAAAACCTTCCCGTTTCGCATTGCGTCAAATCCTACCTTTTCAAATTTATTCAACGGCTCTATATTTATAGAATGCAATGGATTTGTTGAAACTATGTCAGAAACAACTCTTTCATCACTTCTGACTTTTCCTGTGAATGGTTGAACATACCAGAACAACTCTGCTGTTTCGTTTTTGATATATAGTTCAGTCCTCCACTTCAATCCATGGAATTCAAAAAATATTTGATATATTTTTTCATATTCTTCAAGGTCGCTCTGGTGCATGTATGGCTGCGAACTTGTTCTCCATTCAGAAGAATTGATTTTCGCTCCACGACCGAAGAACATTCCCTTGTTTCCTGGAAAGTCAGGAACAATCTCAACAGCAAACTTGATGATGACAGGATTTCCATTTTCATCAAAATCGCCGTTTTCGAAATTATACACATCTATTGTGTTGATTTTTTGTTTTTTTACCTTGTCAAGATTCCAATATCTGAAATAGTAGAAATCTCTTTCAACATTGTTTCCAATACAGAAAACACGAATGAATCTCGCTCTTGCTATTGATGAAACTATTGACTCAAGAAGAGCAGGCTCTTTCGGTAGCAATGGAGAACCGTCAGGAATAAATTCTTCATATATCACATTCTTTGTGTCAGGTTTTTCTCTTGACTTGAATGATTGCGCTTTTGATACTGCTCCATAATACCCAGCGAGAAACGGCTTTGTTTTTTTGTCCTCGATACCGTTTTCATCTTCTTTGATGAACCAGATTTTTCTTTGACCTGCTTTCAAGTTGTTGAATTTTCCACCCGTCCAAATTTCAAGATAGTTCTTTCCGTCCTCGTTTTGAATTATGTCTTTGAAATATTCCCACACAGCAGATGTGTCCATGTCATCCTGATATCTTCTCAAATAGAGAAAGAGTTCTCCGTTCATTGCCTCTTTGATTGCAAGTTCTTTGATTTGAAATGACTTTCCGCCATTTCTTCCACCCATGATGATATACCATTGAGCCATGGTTGAGAGTATGTTTTGAATGTCATATCTTTTTTTACTCATTGAACACACCTCCAGAAGAATACAAGAAAGAACTGTCAACTGTATTGAATGCGCATTTCACTCCGTTCTTGTCAATGACTGGAATCAAGTCCATTCTCAATGTTCCATCTGTGAAGATTTTTCCAGAATAAAAGTTCAATTCTCCGAATGTTGTCAATCTATGAAATAGATACAAATTCGAATTCAACAAAGATGCTGTCAATGAAACATTCAAAACTTGTGAACCATTCATTTCGACAGTTAATCTTCCGCCAGAATATTTGAATTTTATATCATACACAGTAGATGTGTTGAGGTCTGGAAGTTGTTGCTTGCTTCCTGCATAACGAACGAAAAAATCAGCATCCGCTTCAAACCAACATTCATGAGTTGTCGCTCCTGATTCTGTTCCGAATACATTGTTGTAATCGAAAAGGCGATTCGGTTTGAATGTCAAATCAATTTCCCAATTCGAAAAATTGAAAACAGGGATTTCTGTATTGAACCATTGAGTCCCCGTGAATTTTAAGAATTCAATTTCAGTGTATTTCTTTCCAATAGTTGAGAAGAGTTGTCGTCTTATTTTACTCATAAACAGACACCACCCCGAAACCGTTCACAATGCTGAAGAAATATGTTTTTTGTGCTTCTGCAACAAATGCATTGTTTGAAATTTCCACATCATTTGTGAGCCATTGTGTTCCCTCAGGGAATGAAAAAACTGTCGGCGATGTTGTTGTTAACTGTCCAAGAAACTCGTTGCAGAGGCCGCTCTGTTCGCCTGTGAGCGATATTCTAACAAGACCCACATCATATGTGTTCTCTATTATATAGAACACATTTGAAAGCAATGAGAGAGTTCCTGATGTGTTTGTGATTGATTGTTGTGTGATATATGCTCCGCCAGGTTCTCCTCTTTCTCCTTGTGGTCCTGCTGGTCCTTGTTCTCCTCTTTCTCCAATTGTGATGTTTCCTGTGAGTTTTTGTGTTTCTTTGATATTTACTTCATAAGGCATCACATTTCACTCCCCTCTTCATATGTTCGAGGATACAGAAACAACTTCTTTGCTCCCTGCAAATCATAACAAATCACAGAGAACTTGTCATTCAAAATGACATCATATTCCAGTTCTTGAACATAAGCGCATTCATTGAGCCAGAGAGTGTCTGTGATGTCGAAATTCACACTTTCTGTCGGTCCTGCGATATATTTTGACAACTGGAAAACATAGTTCTTGCGGAGATTTTTTGCCACTGTGAATGTTAATTTGTCGCCATTCTGAAAAATGTATTTTTCTCCACTTTCTACATCAACAAATTCAACATCAAAATTCATCTCATCTCCACGTGAAAGATGAATGTTTTGTTTGTCATCAATTTTGAACAATTCTGCTTCACTCCTTTCTTTGAATTCCTTTCTGGTTTTTTCTTCGCTTTCGCTATTCAGTCCACCGCTCACCATAAACGGAAATATATACTCCACTATTGCCCGACTGAATAGACAATCGCTTCATCATATCAAAGAACAATCTTGTTGCCTTTGTGAACTCTCTTGAATTCCAAATGAAGAGAGCAGTCAGAATGAATTCTGACCGCCCTCAAAAAAAATGGAAAGGAAACATTTTTCATTCATTCTTATATATAAGTATGACAGATTTGAACGAAAAAGTACTTTTTTCTCATAACTTTTTTTAATTTTTTTTTATAAATACAACAAATAATCTGAATATGGAACTGATTGATGTGCTGTTGATGATTTGAAATTTGTTGAAGTTTCGATTGTGTATGTTGTCGGAATGATTGCAATTCCGAACTTCTGATTCATTGTGTCAATGTTTCCTTGATAGTCAGTGAATGTGATTTCTTCTTGATTGTTTCTGTAAACAAGAACATTCTTTTTGCTGTGTTCTCTGTCAAAAACAAATCCCTCGTCAAATTCTTCAAGTGATGTGAATGCTTTCGCACCCTCTTCTTTGTTAACTCCTGAAACTGTGATTTCAATTGTGTCATCATAATTTTTGACAGCATATCTCTTCGCTCCAAGTGTCTTGAACTCTTTGACATCTTTTTCTTTTTGAAAGTGTCCGAGTTGTTCAAGACCATCGAATTTGATTTTGTGATATTCACACATTCTCTGAATTTTGTTGCTCATTTTTTCATTTTGTTGATTGATGAATTCATCGTGATTGTTTATATAGAACAATGAATCTGTGTCGCAATATAATCCATCGAAATCGATTTCTCTGATGATGTCCATCAAGTTCTTTCTTGCATATGCTGAAACCCAAACCCCCCAAGCATAAGAGAGAAAGTTTGATTTCTCTTTTGTTTGTTTGAAGAGTTCATTCTGAATTTTTAGTTTCTCATTCATTTCAAAATCATCACTCATTCTGTTCTTGAGTCTGTTCTCTTTTCTCTCCTTGTTTTCGCTGTCCCATTCTTGCGATTCAAATGAAACATCTTCTCTGATTGTGTTTGTAATCATCATGCCATATATAGAACAAAGTTGTTGTTTTGCCAGTGCATACTCAACGGGATTTTCGTCCTTTGTTTTTTTGAGTTCGCATTTTTTGAGATACAATTGAACAATGAATTCAACAAGACACTTCGGAAGATAATCCTTGACAGCTTTTCTCATTGAAATGATTTCTTTATTTTCATATTTATAGAATGAATCAATGATGTCAATGTCGCAATCTGTCGCTGTGATTGTGAATGTTCCTGCCGCAAGTCGTCCGTTGTCAAGTTTGAAATCTTCACAATTTTTGAAAACTTTTGAATATTGAACAAAGTTGAATCCGCTTTGACAAGTTGCTCCTGTATATTTTACAGTGAATAAGTAGCAAAATCTTTCACGGTCAATCTTTTCATCTGGTTTGCATCTTTTGAACATACTCACTGGATACTTTTCAGACAATGCTGCTGCAATATAAGAAGAATCAAAATCATTATGATGAACATCTTTTTTGACTTCACATCTTTCGAAGAAGTTTGCATGACTTACACCGCCAGCAAATGCTTTGACTAATTCTTCAAAAATTTCAACATCGTTCATCATTCCTGCAATGTATTCTCTCCACCATTTGAAAGCAATCTTTTCATATTTCTCTCCTTTGTAGTTTTTTGAAATATATTCTTTGAGTGCTTTTCTGACAATCCCTGTCATTGTGAGAGGGAGTTTTTTGAATGAATTGTTGTATTGACTCAACATCATTGAAATGTATTCATAAACAACAAGACAATCATTCTCACAATATGACAATTCTTCTTCTGTGAGTGTTGTTTTGCTGTTTCTGATTTTGTTATAATCGAGAGAACCTGTCAATTTTTTTGTATTTGTTGAAAATGTTTCTCCGAGTTTTTCAAGAGATAAACCTGACAAAGCCATTGAACAACGAAATTCAATGTTTGTGTTTTTAATTTGACAAGAGATGACTTTTCTCTGTTCTCTTGCAAAAACATCCATTTCAAACAAATTTCTCAAATATTGAAAATCATATGAGAGATTATGAACAAAGATTGTGATTTTCATTCCCTTTGATTGTTCTTCAAGTTCTTTCATAAACAATGGCATTTCTTCAAGTTTTCTTCCAAAATATACAACATCGTCAATGCTAATCATCCAAATATAACAAAGACCAAAACATTCAAGTTCTTCAAACTTTGTTTCTTCGTCATTTATATCAAAGGCAATATATTCATCTCCATTTTTGAAGAGAGTTGTTTCTTCTGTATCAAGAACAATGATGTTCGAGATGTGTTTTTCTTTTCCTGATTTAATTCCTAAATCAAGACCGCTCTTCCATTCTTTCATAGTTCATTCATCCTTTCTTTTTTATTTATGAAATAAGTATGAGAGATATCTCTTCATTACAAATGAAATGTTCAAGAAATCTCTTTGATATAAATATGAAATATTTGAGAAATAATTGAAGAAAATATTTTGTTTCACTTTGTTGTCGAATTGCTTTGTTCTTGTTGGACTGAAATTGAATTTTCTTTTTTTCTCTCTTCTATTGTATACTTT
>JAZQDA010000082.1:0-12811 GCA_045546535.1 Clostridia bacterium
TGACCGAAATGGTATTTCTCGTTATGGTGATACTTCTCTTGGTCGGCATCATCATTTTCGTAGTGGCAAATCTTGTGTCGCGACGAATAGTAGATTTTACATCTAAAATCACAGAGATGAGTGACGACGGAATACTTGACGAAAGACTTGACATTTCAGGAAACGATGAAATATCAAGACTTGGCGAAGCATTCAATACAATGAGTGAAAAAGTTTTGAATCTTGAAAAGCAGAGAGTACAGTTTGTGTCTGATGCCTCTCACGAACTTAAAACACCCCTTAGTTCAATAAAACTTATGGCAGACTCTATACTCCAGACTCCCGATATAAGCGTTGATTACATAAGAGAGTTTATGAGTGATATAAATAATGAAGTTGACCGCCTTAACCGCATAGTAAATAAACTTTTATACATAACAAAAATGGATACTCAATCGGGCACAGTGACCAAAAATTTTGAACTTATAAGTCTTAATGACATAGTTCAGGGAATAGAAAAAAATCTTCAGCCTCTTGCAAAAAAAGCGGGAGTAACGCTTGTTTTCAGTACCCCCGGCGAGATTTTCCTCCTTGCAAACAAAGATGTTTTGTGGCAGGGCATATATAACATCGTAGATAATGCGATAAAATATACCGATTCAGATGGCTATGTTCTCGTGGCGTTTGAGAGAAAAGGCGCAGATGTAATAATCGAAGTGCGTGATACCGGTGTCGGCATATCGCCTGAAGATATTGAGCACATATTCGATAGATTTTACCGCGTAGATAAAGCAAGAGACCGTGCTACAGGCGGAACAGGCTTGGGTCTTTCAATAGCACTCTCTGCAATTCAGTACCACGGCGGAACGATTGATGTTCAGAGTGAATGCGGAACGGGAACAACCTTTACTATAACTCTTCCCGACACACAGATAAACAGCGAGGAGGAACAAAAGTGATTAAAAGTTTAAAATTTGTATCTGTTATCCTTGCGTTGTCAGTTCTTCTTTGCTCGTGTTCGGTAGATACCCCAAAAGGTCAGAGAGTGGTGGAACTCTATTTTGTAAATTCAGAGCGCAATGAACTTGTAACAGAAAATGTGTATATAGATGAAAAAGATTTTTCGTCAGCAAAAACACTTGTTTATGCAGTAATGGAAAAACTTTTTGACGGCCCCTCCAACCCTGAACATTCACGCATTATACCTGAGGGCGTAACACTCGAAGGCTTTTCTCAGTCAAAAACAGATTACGGCACAATAAATATAGACCTTGGCGGACCTTTTTATTTGAAGCCGTCAAGAGAAAATCTTTCTTCTGATGAACTCCTTGCACGTTACAGCATCATATGTACTCTTTGTCAGTTTGAAAATATCCGCAAGGTAAAATTCTATATAAACGGCGAAGATTTGAGGACCCTTTCCGGCAAAGGCGATATAGTTCAGCCAATGGGAAGCGACAGAATTCTCACTGATTCACCGTCGGCAAAAGAAGCACAGACCGAAAAATTTATTACCCTTTATTTTGCAGATGAATCAGGCAAAAAACTTTCTCCTGAAACACGCAGAGCCACAATGAGCGATAACAGTTTAGAGAAAACAATAATAAACGAACTCATAAACGGTCCTGTTTCTGACGGACTTGAAAGAACTCTTCCTAAGGGAACCAAACTTATAAGTATAGAAACAGCAGAAGAGGTGTGCTTTGTAAATATTTCCGCGCCGTCTTTTTCATCTTTGGAGAGCGGAAGTGTCGAAGAAAGACTTGCGGTATATTCAATAGTAAACTCTCTTACTCGTATTGCAGGTATTGAAAAAGTACAGATACTTATAGACGGCAAAAAGCCTGAAAAAGATATCAGTCAATTGTATTCGTCGCCTCTTTTGCATAATAACAGTATAATTAAAGAGGCAAGAGAGATAAAAGAGCAATAATTTTAAAAAAACACTTGATTTTTGCGTGTATATGTGGTAATATATGTATATGTTAATACTTCATTGTGATTAGAGTGGGCTTGCAAGCCCACTCTTTTGCATTAGTTATGCCGTTTTTGAAAGGAGAATTTCTATGGCGGATAAAAAACTCACCGAAACCATTTTTGAACTTGCAAACCCAATAGCACTTGAAAACAGGTGTTTTGTTGATGATGTAGAGTTCAAAAAAGAGGGAAGTGAATATGTTCTTCGTGTCATTATCGATGTCGATGATGAAAGCGGAGAAAAGGTGTCAATTGATATGTGCGAAAATGTATCGAGAAAACTCAGCGATGTTTTAGATGAAAAAGACCCGATAGAAAAGGCTTATATGCTTGAAGTTTCATCGCCGGGGATTGATAGGGAACTGAAAAAAGAAAAAGATTTTATCCGTTTTTCAGGACGCGATGTAGATGTAAAACTTTACAGGGCAAAAGACGGGCAGAAAGTAATTTCAGGAAAACTCACGAATTATCTGCCTGACGGCACAGTGACTGTCGAATCAGACGGTAAAAACATAGAAATTGCCAAAGCAGAATATGCATCTGTAAGGCTTTCAGTTATATGGTAATATATTTCACAGAAGGGAATGGTAAGAAAAATGAATTCAGAATTTTTACAGGCATTAACAGAAATTGAAAAAGAAAAAAACATCTCGAAAGACATACTTTTTGATGCAATCGATGCAGCGCTGGTATCTGCGTACAAGAGAAACTACAACACAAACCAGAATAATGTAATAGTGAACATTGACCGCGAAAACGGACAGGTAAAGGTGTTTGTTTCCAAAGAAGTTGTTGAATCAGTTGAAGACCCTCTTTGCCAGATAACACTTGACGAAGCAAAGGCAATAAGCGGGAATTACGAACTCGGTGACACAGTAAACATTGAAGATACTCCCGCAGCATTTGGAAGAATTGCTGCTCAGACTGCAAAGCAAGTAGTTCTTCAGAGAATTAAAGAAGCAGAAAGAAATGTTATTTTTGATGAATTTTACGAAAAAGAACATCAGGTAGTAACAGGTACAATTCAGAGAATTGAAAAGAAAAACATCTATCTTGATATCGGTAAAACCGAAGCATATCTCGCACCTACAGAACAGGTGCCCGGTGAAAAATATGAATTCCACCGCCGTCTGAAAGTGTATGTAACAGAGGTTAAGAAAACAACCAAAGGAACAATAGTAAACGTATCACGCACACGCCCCGCACTTGTAGGCAAACTTTTCTGTGAAGAAATTCCTGAAATTGCTCAGGGTATAGTGGAAGTGAAGAGCGTTTCAAGAGAAGCAGGTTCAAGAACAAAAATTGCAGTATGGTCAAAGGATAAAAATGTTGACCCGATTGGTGCTTGTATAGGTGCTAAGGGCACAAGAGTTCAAAATATCGTTGATGAACTCGGCGGAGAAAAAATTGATATCGTTCGCTACTCAGAAGATCCTGCTGAATTTATCTGTGCAGCATTAAATCCTGCGGAAGTTGTAAGTCTTGAAGTTGATACTGATGCAAAAGAGGCACATGTAATTGTTCCTCACCATCAACTTTCACTTGCCATCGGTAAGGAAGGACAGAACGCCCGTCTTGCCGCAAGACTCACAGGTTATAAAATCGACATAAAAAGCGATGCCGAATAAGAAACGGTGATAAGTATGGCACGAAATCCTAAAAACACCAGAATGTGTGTAAGTTGCCGTCAGAGAAAAGATAAAAAAGACCTTCTTAGTATTTCTCTGACCAAAGACGGTAAATTCACAATAGGCACAGGTGGACATACAGAAGGCAGAAGCGTATATGTATGCCGTGAAGAAAGTTGCATCGCACAGGCAGAAAAAAAGAAATGTTTTTCACGCAGTTTAAAATGCGAAATAGAGCCTGAAAAACTTGAAATTCTAAAACAAAGTCTAAAATAAAAAGGCGGAACGGAGTGAAGAAAATGACAAAAGTGCTCGGACTCCTTGGTCTTGCAAAAAAAGCAGGGCGTATAGTGAGCGGAGAAACGGCTTGTAAAGAGGCGGTAAGATACGGCTCATCACATCTTATAATCCTTGCAACCGATATAAGCCCAAACACTTTTAAAAACATCACAGACAGTTGCAAATACTACGAAGTTCCGTACTACAGTCTTTTTGACAAAAAGACACTCGGGAATGCAGTCGGAAATGATTTTAACGCTGTGGTTTCCGTAAATGACGAAGGCTTTGCAAACGGAATATTAAAGCATATTAAGGCAAATAATGAAGAAAGGTGAGTGATAGTAATGGCTAAAGCAAAAAATAACAATCCGAGAGTTCACGAAATATCCAAACTTATAAATGTGCCAAGCAAAGACCTTATGGCACTTCTCGAAAGTTATGGTGTAGAAGTTAAAAACCATATGACAACTCTCGAATATAAACAAATAGACATTATACTTATGACATATCTCAATAAATTCGACAGAGGCGATACAATAGAAGAGTACTATGCCGAACTGAAAAAAGAGAAAGAAGAGCAGACTAAAAAAGAAGGTGCAAAGGCATCTGAGGGTGAAAGCGTTCAGGCACAGCCCGAAAAGGCACCTGTCGAAGAAGAAATAGACGAAGCAAGTCTTGAAATCAAAAAAGAAACAAACCAGACTGTTGTTGATACCCGTCAGAGTAATGTTGACCTTGAAAAGTTAGATACAGGAAAAATAGAAGAACTTGTTGACATTGACAGGGTAGAAGCAAAAGCAGAGAAAAAGCAAAAAATTAAAAAAGGCACAAATCAGGCTAAAAAGACAGAAAAAGAAATAGAAAATACATCTAAAAAGAAAAAAGCCGAAGTTAAAGAAGAAGGTCCCAAGACTGTTTTAGTGCCCGATGAAATTTCAGTTGGCGAACTTGCAGAAAGAATGGAACTTGGCGCAACTGCAGTAGTTAAAAAACTCTTTGAACTCGGTATTATGGCAACAATAAGCCAGAATGTAGACTTTGACACAGCAGTTTTAATCGGCGAGGATTTAGGCTTCAAAATTGAAAAAGAAATTATCATAACCGACGAAGACCGCCTTTTCAATGATACTGAAGATGCACCTGAAGACCTCGTTCCGCGTTCACCCGTTGTTGTTGTTATGGGTCACGTTGACCACGGTAAAACATCACTTCTTGATGCTATCAGAAACACAAATGTAATTGCTAAAGAAGCAGGTGGTATCACACAGCATATTGGTGCTTACAGAGTAAGAGTGGGCGAAAAGAAAGTTACATTCCTTGATACCCCCGGTCACGAAGCGTTCACCGCTATGCGTATGAGAGGTGCTCAGGTTACAGACGTTGCAATCATTGTTGTGGCAGCCGATGACGGTATTATGCCTCAGACAGTTGAAGCGATTAACCACGCAAAAGCAGCAGGAGTAACAATTATCGTTGCAATAAATAAAATGGATAAAGAAAGTGCAAATCCCGACAGAATCAAGCAGGAACTCACAGAATATGACCTTGTTCCTGAAGAATGGGGCGGAAGCACAATCTGTGTTCCGATTTCTGCAAAATTCAATCAGAATATAGATGACCTTCTTGAAATGGTAACACTTGTTGCTGATATGAAAGAACTCAAAGCAAACCCCAACAGACGTGCAAAAGGTACAGTTGTTGAGGCCCGTCTTGATAAAGGCAGAGGCCCAGTTGCAACAGTTCTTGTTCAGAACGGTACTTTAAAATCCGGTGACATTATAGTCGCAGGTACCGCAGTAGGCCGTGTAAGAGCGATGGTAGATGACAGAGGAAACACCGTTAAAAAAGCAGGGCCTTCTGTTCCTGTTGAAATTATCGGTCTGAGTGAAGTTCCCGAGGGCGGCGACATTTTCTATGCGGTAGACGATGAAAGAAAAGCAAGGGATGTTGTTGAGAAGAGAAAACAGAAAATCAAAGATGATGCAATAAATGCAAGAAGCGCAGTATCTCTTGATGACCTCTTCAATCAGATTCAGCAGGGCGAAATGAAAGACTTAAACATCATAGTAAAAGCCGATGTTCAGGGTTCTGTTGAAGCAGTAAAACAGTCACTTTCTAAACTTTCAAATGAAGAAGTAAGAGTTAACTGCATTCACGGCGGTGTTGGCGGTGTTACAGAATCTGATGTAATGCTTGCTGCTGCATCAAATGCAATTATAGTTGGCTTTAACGTAAGACCTGCAGGCGGTGCTATGGAATCTGCAAAAGCAAATGATGTTGATGTTCGCTTCTACAGAGTAATTTACCACGCAATAGAAGAAATCGAAGCCGCTATGAAAGGTATGCTTGCACCTAAATTCAAAGAAGTGCTTCTTGGCCACGCCGAAGTAAGAGACGTCTTTAAAGTCAGCGGAGTTGGCGCAATTGCGGGTGGCTATGTTCAGGACGGTAAAATTTCCCGTAATTCACAGGTTCGTATTGTCCGCGACAGTATCATTATCCACGAGGGTGTACTTTCATCACTTCGCCGTTTCAAAGATGACGTTAAAGAAGTCGCATCAGGTTACGAATGCGGTATCGGTATTGAAAATTACAACGATATCAAAGAGGGCGACGTAATAGAATCCTTTATTATGGAAGAAATCAAGGAATAAGGTGATTTTGTGGCAAATAACAGAATGGAAAGAATTAAAGAAGAATACAGACGCAGCCTTGCTTCTATCTTCAGAGAAATAAAAGACCCCCGTCTTTCTTCAATGGTCAGCGTAGTCGCTGTTGAAATCACAAAAGATTTAAAATATGCGAAAGTATATGTTAGCGTAATGGGAACAAAAGAAGAAAAAGAATCTTCTCTTGAGGCACTAAAGAGTGCAACGGGATTTATAAAACGCGAAATCGGTGCAAGACTTGATTTGAGGGGGGTTCCTCACCCCACTTTTGTTCTTGATAATTCAATCGATTACGGCGCACACATAAATGAACTTATAAACAAAATAAATCAGAAATAATACGGAGAAAATTATGAACACAATAGAGCAGACTGCGAAATTTTTAAAAGAAAAAGACAATTTCATAATAATAGGGCACAGAAGTCCCGACGGGGATTGCACAGGGTCTGCGTCTGCTCTTTTACTTGCTCTTCGTACATTAGGGAAAAGAGCGAAAATTATGCTCCCCACCCCCGTAACCGAAAGACTTGAATTTATATGGGATAAATCCTATGAAGAGGGCGATTTTTCGCCTGAAACTGTAATTGCCGTTGATGTGGCAGACCCGCAGATGATGCTTGGTCTTTATGAAGATGTATTCAAAAAAGCCAAAAACACAGTTTGCATTGACCATCACGCAACAAACAAAGGCTATGCCGATGTAAACTGTGTGGACTCAGGTGCATCTGCCGCAGGTGAGATAGTTTTTCAGGTTATTGAACAACTTGGCATAAATCCTGATAAACAAATCGGCGAGAAGATTTTTGTTGCCATAGCAGATGATACGGGCGGATTTCAGTACTCAAATACCACTGATAAAACGCACCGCATCGCTGCAAAACTCTATAAACTCGGCATAGACTCTGCTGAAATAATGAGACTTTTATTTGACACTCACACAAAAGCGGAAATGCAACTTTTAAAGTTTGTAACATCAAGAATGGAATACCATCTCGGCGGAAAAGTGTGCACAACCTGGATAGATTCCCACGCCCTTGAAGCGTCAGGTGCCCAGATGCATAACGCTGATGCCTGGATAGGTCTTACCCGTTCATCAGACGGCGTAGAGGTTGGAATTATGTTCAAACTCATCGGCGAGAATGAAATAAGGGTAAGTCTTCGCTCCAATAAATATGTAGATGTTTCAGCCATTGCTTCGCATTTCGGCGGTGGCGGTCATAAAAGGGCGGCAGGAATAACTTTTAACGAAAGTTATGAACAGGCAAAGAAAAAACTCCTCTCAGAACTTGAAAAGTTGGTGTGATAATGGAAAATGTTAACGGCATTTTGATAGTCGATAAACCTGTCGGCTTCACATCGCACGATGTAGTAAATGTAATAAGAAAAATTTACTCTATGAAAAAAGTAGGGCATACAGGCACTCTTGACCCTGATGCAACAGGCGTTCTTCCTATATGCCTTGGCAAAGCGACAAAGGTTTGTGATATGCTCACTTTTTCCGATAAACAGTATATTGCAAGAGTCCGCCTCGGCATTGAAACTGACACACAGGATATCTCAGGTACGGTAATATGTGAAAGAGAAGTAAATATTACTAAAGATAAACTTCTTGATGCCATCAAAGCACATACAGGCGAAATTATGCAGATACCGCCAATGTATTCGGCGATAAAGATAAACGGACAAAAACTTTGCGACCTTGCCCGAAAAGGTGTTGAGGTAGAAAGAAAACCAAGAAAAATCACAGTGTACAGTGCCGAAATGTCAGACTTTGACGGGGTGGAGTTTAATCTTAAGGTGGATTGTTCCAAGGGTACATACATACGTACACTTTGCCACGATATAGGAAAATATCTTGGCACAGGCGCAGTTATAACATCACTCAGGCGCACAAAAGCATCGGTTTTCTCGCTTGAAAACTCCCATACCTTAGATGAACTTAAAACATTAGCATCAGAGAATAAACATATAGATGTACTTATAAATGTAGACAGTGTTTTTTCTGGTTTTGAAAGTATGACTATAAATGAAAAGATAATGAAAAAGGTATGTAACGGTGCAGTCGCATTTGTAAATGCCGAGTGTAAAACTTACAGGCTTTATGATAAAGAGGGTAACTTTCTCGGCATAGCAGATGTTAAGGAAAATGCTGACGGCGGAAAAAATATGCTTAAAATGACCAAAGCCTTTTTTTGACGGTGATATAATGCTTGATATTTTAAAAAACAAAAAAACTGTTGTTGCAATAGGAAAATTTGACGGGTTTCATATCGGTCATCAGAAACTTTTGTCAACGGCATCAAAAATTGCAAAAGAAAAAAACTTTCTTTCGCTCATTCTTTTTATAGGTGTGGGTGCACATTCTCTTACCGACGAAAAAGAAAGAGAAGATATGATAACAAACCTTGGCATAGATTTGTCTGTTGATCTTAAACTTGATGAAAGAGTAAAGAATATGACAGGCGAAGAATTTGTGAGTGAAATTCTTATAAATGATTTAAACGCTTCACATGTTGTGGTCGGTGCAAATTTCCGTTTTGCAAAAGACAGAAGCAGGAGTGCAGATGACCTTTATCAGATTTGCAAAGAAAAGGGTATAGGTTGCAGTGTGATAGATGAGGTGTGTGCCGAAAATTCGTCAGGCGAGAAAAGAGTGGTTTCAAGTTCATATATACGCGAACTTATTTTAAACGCAGATATGAAATGCGTATCAAAATTTCTCTCAAGACCCTACAACATTTCGGGCAAAGTCGTAAATGGCAAACATATTGGTTCTGAAATCGGTATCCCTACAGCAAATCTCAAAAGTGAGGGAAAAATCATTCCGCCAAGTGGCGTATATGCATCTCTTTGTCAGATAGGTGATAAAAAGTATCTGAGTATAACCAATATAGGAACAAACCCCACAGTTTCAGATGAAAACGATATAACAATAGAAACAAATATACTTTCTTTTAAAGATGATATATATAATGAGGAAATCAGGGTAGAATTTCTTGAGAAAATTAGAGATGAGAAAAAATTTAAATCGCTCGGCCTCTTGAAACTTCAGGTGGAAAAAGATATTGAATATGTAAAATCAAGATATAGTGAATTAAATATGTAAAAACAGATGTTTTTAATGAAAATCTATAGGTTTTCGTGGAAATATCTGTTTTTTTATGCCCGTTTGTTGAGGAAAAAACTATCAAAACGGCTAAAATGTGGAAAATTCTTTGGTTTTTTATAGAAAACATCTTTGTTTTTTTATTTTTTTGTGTTTTACTATTGACTTTTTGTGAGAAATAAGGTATATTTAGTATAAGTAGTTTTGTTTTTGTTTTTAAATCTTTGTTTTTGATGAATATGATACAGGAGTTGACCAGTATGGCAAAATATTATAGTAAGGAAATATCAAAATCCCCCAGAATTGATATTTTAAAGAAAGCACTTTTTGCGAATAAACCGCGTATCGAAGCGGATAGAGCAGTTCTTCTTACTGAAAGTTATAAAGCGACCGAGAATCTTCCTATTATAGAAAGAAGAGCAAGGGCTTTTTCTCATATTCTTCATAATCTTCCCATAACTATCCGTGAAAATGAACTTGTAGTAGGTTCAAGCACAGTTATGCCGAGGAGTACACAGACTTTCCCTGAATTTTCTTTCAGTTGGCTTGAAGACGAGTTTGACACTATCGCAACTCGCTCAGCAGACCCGTTTGAAATTTCTGAAGAAACCAAATCCAAATTAAGAGAAGTACATAAATACTGGGGCGGAAAAACCACATCTGAACTTGCAACTTCATATATGGTTCCCGAAGCATTAAAAGCAATCAAAAACAACATATTCACAGTAGGCAACTATTTCTATAACGGCGTAGGCCATGTTACTGCTGATTATGGTAAAGTTTTGAAAATCGGCTATAAAGGTATTATGACAGAGGCTGCAAAAGAACTTGCATCACTTTGCGTAACACTTGCCGATTATAATACAAGAGCATCTTTCTTAAAATCAGTAATAATTTCCTGTCAGGCAGCAATCGACTTTGCACACAGATACTCAGATAAAGCATCAGAACTCGCAAACGCATGTTCTGACCCTCAGAGGAAATCAGAACTTAAGACAATCGCATCAAACTGCAGAAATGTTCCTGAAAACGGTGCAAAATCTTTCCATGAAGCGTGTCAGGCATTCTGGTTTGTTCAACTTCTCATTCAGATTGAATCAAACGGCCACTCAATTTCACCCGGACGTTTCGACCAATATATGTATCCTTATTATAAGGCTGACCTTGATGCAGGTAAAATCACACGCGAAGCAGCACAGGAACTTGTTGACTGTATCTGGATTAAATTAAACGACCTTTCAAAAGTAAGAGACCTTGCTTCAGCCGAAGGCTTTGCAGGATACTCAATGTTCCAGAACCTTATCTGCGGCGGACAGAATTCAGAGGGCGTAGATGCAACAAATGACCTTTCATTTATGTGTATCACTGCATCACTTCACACAATGCTTCCTCAGCCTTCTCTTTCAATCAGAGTATGGAACGGTTCACCCCACGACCTTTTAGTCTGGGCGGCAAAACTCACCCGCACAGGTATCGGTCTTCCCGCTTACTACAATGACGAAGTAATCGTTCCCGCACTTGTAAGCAGAGGCCTTACAATGCAGGACGCAAGAGATTATAACATCATCGGCTGTGTTGAACCTCAAAAATCAGGTAAAACTGATGGTTGGCACGATGCGGCATTTTTCAATATGTGCCGTCCGTTAGAACTCGTATTCACAAACGGATACGAAAACGGTGAACTTATCACCATTGAAACAGGCGACATTAAAGATATGAAAACCTTTGAAGATTTCTTCAAAGCATATAAAAAACAGATGAAATACTGTATTGCGTTAATGGTAAATGCAGATAACGCTGTAGATATGGCTCATATGGAAAGAGCACCTCTTCCGTACCTTTCTTCAATGATTGAAGACTGCATAGGCAGAGGAAAGAGTGTTCAGGAGGGCGGAGCAGTTTATAACTTCACAGGTCCTCAGGGCTTCGGTATAGCAAATGTTGCAGACTCTCTCTACACAATCAAAAAACTTGTGTTTGAACAGGGCAAATTCACACTTTCCGAACTCAAAAATGCACTTGATGCAAACTTTGGTAAAATGTCGGCGTCTGATGGTGCTAAAGAAATCACAATCGGTATAGTAAAAGCACTTGCTGAAAAAGGAACAAAAGTAACTGAAGAACAGATTGCAGAAATCTACAAAACAGTAAACGGCTCAACATCAAAACCTGATTCTTCATATCAGAAAATTCTTGATGCAATCAATGAACTTGATAAATTCGGTAATGATATTGATGAAGTAGACTTAATTGCAAGAGAAGCCGCTTACACTTATACAAAACCTGTTGAAAAATACAAAAACCCCAGAGGCGGTACTTATCAGGCAGGACTCTATCCTGTTTCTGCCAATGTTCCTCTTGGTGCACAGACAGGCGCAACACCTGACGGACGCTTTGCATATACACCTGTTGCTGATGGTGTATCGCCAACAGCAGGTAAAGACGTCAGCGGACCTACAGCATCTGCAAACTCTGTATCCAAACTCGACCACGGAATTGCATCAAACGGTACACTTTTCAATATGAAATTCCACCCGTCAGCACTTGAAGGGGATTCGGGTATAGAAAGTTTTGTTGCACTTATAAGAGGTTTCTTTGACAGAAAAGGTTCACACGTTCAGTTCAACGTAGTAAGCCGCGAAACTCTTATCGATGCACAGAAACACCCCGAAAACTATCAGGGACTTGTTGTCAGAGTTGCAGGATATTCAGCGATGTTTACAACTCTTTCAAAATCTCTTCAGGACGACATCATCAACCGTACTCAGCAAGGCGGATTTTAAAAGGTAATAGGTGCAAAAATGACTAATTCCCCCGATTATTTAAATACAAAGGGCAGGATTTTCGATATTCAAAGGTTTTCCGTACACGATGGTCCGGGCATAAGAACAATATTCTTTTTAAAAGGATGTTTTCTTCGTTGCCGTTGGTGTTGTAACCCCGAGTCGCAGTCTCACGAAATTGAGAGAATGACAATAGCAGGTAACACCAAAACAGTAGGACGCGATGTTACGGTTAAAGACCTTTTAGAAATTGCTGAAAAAGACCGTATATACTACGCCCGTTCAGGCGGCGGAGTAACGCTTTCTGGCGGTGAATGTCTTTTCCAGAGCGAGTTCAGTGCAAATCTTTTGAGGGCTTGTAAGGAAAAAGGCATACATACCGCTATAGAA
>JAZQDA010000083.1:0-7152 GCA_045546535.1 Clostridia bacterium
AATGGTTTTTTCAAGTTTACTTTTCTTGTTCTACTTTCTCGCACCCGTGCTCTCAATATATTTTGTGATACCGAAAGCATATAAAAATGCTTTCCTTTTCCTTGCAAGTTTGTTTTTCTATGCGTGGGGAGAGCCTGTATATGTTTTTCTGATGCTTTTCTCGGCACTGTTTAATTATTTCTCAGGCTTTGTTATTGAAAAGTATAAAAGCAGAGTTGCCCTTATCTTAAACTGCACTATTAATATCGGTCTTCTGATTCTTTTTAAATATGCAGACTTTTTTACTGTGGGTATAAACTCTCTTTTAGGGGCAAATCTTCCGCTTTTAAAACTCAGTCTACCTATAGGTATTTCCTTTTACACTTTTCAGGCACTTTCTTATGTTATAGACCTTTACAGAGGAAAAACAAGTCTTCAGAAAAACTTTGTATCGTTCGGTCTTTATCTTTCATTCTTCCCCCAACTTATTGCAGGTCCTATTGTAAGATATGACGATATAAGAGTTCAACTCGGGCATAGAACCCAGTCTGTAAAACAGTTTGCATCGGGTATACAGAGATTTGTTTCGGGCCTTGCAAAAAAGGTTCTTATTGCAAATAATCTCGGTGCACTATGGGAACTCACACTTTCTTCAGAAAAACTTTCAATGTTTAGTGCATGGCTTGGAATACTTGCATTTACTTTCCAGATTTATTATGATTTTTCGGGATATTCCGATATGGCTATAGGTCTTGGAAGAATGTTCGGTTTTGAGTTTACAGAAAACTTCAGATACCCCTACATTTCCAAAAGTGTTACTGAATTTTGGAGAAGATGGCATATAAGTCTTGGTTCGTGGTTCAGGGAATATGTCTACATACCCCTCGGCGGAAGCCGTATATATGAACAAGACTATAAAAAAACCACTAAAATAGGTGCTCTCACGCTTACACCCAAACGCAAAGCAGAAATAAGGGTTTACCTTAACATTTTAACCGTGTGGCTTCTCACAGGACTATGGCACGGTGCAAGTCTTAATTTTGTTTTGTGGGGACTGTATTATGCAATTATCCTTGTGATTGAAAAGAAGTTTTTAAAAGACAGACTTGAAACTTTAAACCCCAAACTGAGAGTATTATACACAATGTTTATTGTTATCATAGGCTGGGTATTTTTTGCAATCCCTGATTTTTCTAAAGTCTTCTCATATATCCTGAGTATGTTTAACATAACTAAAATTATGGATAGGGTTTTCTTATACAGATTTTTCTCATATTATATCATCTTTGCCTGTGCTTTTATCGGAGCATCGGGACGTATAAGAACATATTTTATAAATGCAACAAAAGGCAAACTCTACTGGGTAAGAATTGTGCTTTCTTTAATCACTTTACTTGTCTGCATCGCTTATCTTGTAGATGACACTTACAATCCGTTTTTATATTTCAGATTTTAATGCGGGGTATGGAAAATGGTAGATAACAAAGATTTTAAAAATCTTCAAAAAAGAGAAGAAGAACTTTTTAAAGAATTTTTGAAAAAAACTGAAGAAAATTCTATGTCAAATGGTATGGCTGAAGAAAAAGGCCTTGACGATGTTTCTTCATTTGACGATTTTATGCCCGATGTTTCTATGCTAAAGGGCGTACACAGAGACGATTTCTGGAAAAAACTCTCTCTGTTTTTCAAAGAAATGAAGAAGAAAGAAAACCTTAGAAAAATATTTTGCCTTGCTGTGCCTTTCGTGCTTGTATTTTTTCTTGTTTTAAATATTCTCACGCCTGTGTGGGATTTTTCTGAAAAGGAAAACAGACCGCTTAAAAAGTTCCCGAAAGTTACGCTCACTTCCATAACAAACGGACAGTTTATGAAGGACTTTGAAGATTATGTATCTGACCAGTTTATTTTCAGAAACGGTTTTGTTTCTTTAAAAAGAAAGACAGAGCGTTTGACGGGCAAAAAAGAAAATCACAATATTATTTTTGCAGATGACGGATATTTAATTGAAAATATATCCCAACTCTCAACTGCCAATGTTAAGGCAAATATTGATGCAATAAACTGTCTTGCAGATATCCGGCGTTACAATGTAAATGTTGCCGTTATCCCTACTGCATATGAAATTATGAAAGACAAATTACCCGCATTTGCGTATGTGAATTCATATGAAAAATTTACAAACGAATTAAAAAACGGCATTAAAAACGGTACCGTTACAGATACTGCACCCATCTTGAGAGAAAATTCAGACAAATATCTCTATTTTAAAAGCGACCATCATCAGAGTGCAAAAGGAGCGTATTACACATATGTTGCACTCTCAGAAAGTCTTGGTTTTGAACCATACAGCGAAGAAGATTTTGAAATAAGCGTTATGGCAGATGACTTTCGCGGTACAATGTGGTCAAATTCAGGTTTTGGAAAAACCAAAAACGATATTATATACAGATACAAACTCAAAAACGAGCCAAGATTCACCGTAACTTTTGAAGACGGAAAAGAAAAAGACAGTCTTTATTCAAAAAACAAACTTATTGAAAAAGACAAGTATGCATATTATCTTGACGGAAACCACGCGAAAACCGTTATAAAAACAAGTCTTGATACAGACAAAAAACTTATAATTATAAAAGATTCCTACGCTCACGCAATTGTTCCGTTTCTTGCAAATCATTATTCTGAAATTCATATGATTGATTTAAGATACTATAACGGCGATATTTTCGAGTATGTTTACGAAGAAAATGCAAAAGACATTTTATTTCTCTACAACCAAAGCACATTTATGACCGATACAAACCTTTCAAAAATATCGTCATTTGCAAAAACTTCACCATACACATCTGTCCCTGACATAAGTTACGGAATTGTGCCCGAACTCCCTGAAACTGACATATCTTATTTTGACGATGCTGTTTTTGTAGGCGATTCTCTCACTATCGGAATTCAGAATTTCTCAGGCTTTGACTCAGAGTTTCTGTGTATGGGCGGTCTTAACACAAAAAGTCTTGAAACAAGTCCGCTTCCAAACGGCAAAAGCGTTCTGCAGTCGATATACGACAGACAAAGTCTGGGAAAACTCTACATTATGCTTGGCACAAACGAAGTTGCGTTCAATGAAATGGACGAATTTTTAGAGCGTTATTCTCACTTTATAGATAAAGTAAGGGAAAGACACCCAGGTGTGCTTATATACATTGAATCTATAATGCCCGTTACCAAAAAGACTTCTGAAACTACGGGCATAAAAAATGACAGAGTTATAGTGTACAACGAGGCACTTCTTAAAATGGCAAAAGAAAAACAGTGCTATTATATTGACCTTCACACCTACTATAAGGGCGAAGACGGCGCTCTTCCCGACAATATAGGAAGCGACGGAATTCACCTCGGGCCTGTAAAATACAAGGAAATGGCAAAGTATCTTTTATGCCACGCAGTAGATGTTACGGGTGCAAAGAAAATTGAGAAAGAAAAAACAAATATTTTTGACGGCAAGGGCAAAATAAACGCATACGACATCGGCTCACAAATACTTTCGTTCACAGACTTTAAAGATGAACTTACAAATGTTTCAGATTCTCTTATTGTTTCTCTATACGATGTTGACAATGAAAAAATCCACTCTGCCGTGCTCTTTATGGGCGGAGGAGCAACTGCAGAAGAAATTGCAGTGTTTGAAGCAAAAGACGAGACCGGGGCAAAAGAACTTATCGCCCTTGCAAAATCGAGAATTGAAAGAAAGAAAAAAGACTTTGAAAATTATATCCCTGCCGAAATGACAAAACTTGGTTCTGCGCTTTTGTTGCGGGAAGGTAATGTTGTTACAGTTTGCATAGCGGATAAATATGACAAAGAGAGGATTTTGAGTCTTTTAAAATAAGATTATGGAAAACTTTTGGATTTTATTTATTTTTATTCATTCTTTTTTAAAGGGAACGCGCGACGGAATGCAAAAGGCAGCGCTTAAGAAAAACAGTTCTGCTCAAGTTTTGTTCTATTATTCGCTCATCGGTTTTATAATGATTCTGCCGTTTTCAAAAAATGCATTTTCGCTTGGTCCTGTATATATTTTCTACACATTTATAAAATCTGCTGTTGTATGTATCGCCTGGATATTTGGGTATATGGCAATCAAAGATTTAAGTGTCAGTCTTTACGGCGTTATTGATATGTCAAGAATGCTTTTTACAACGCTTCTGGGTATGATGATACTCGGAGAAAATCTTACATTCGGAAAAGTCATTGGAATAGTTCTTGTAATCACAGGTCTTTATCTTGCAAATAAATCACCCGATGAAAATAACGGAAAAGCAAAAATCACTGCCATTTTAGCCGCGCTTATAAACTGTCTTTTAATATCAGTTTCGAGCACTATGGATAAAGTTTTAATGAAAAATATCGAGGCAGGGCAACTTCAGTTCTGGTTTATGTTTTTTGTAACTCTTTTTTACGGGGCAATACTTATTGCAAAAAAAGAAAACTTTTCACCCAAAGCAATGAAAGGAAACTGGTGGATTCCTCTTATGAGTTTATCGCTTGTTTTCGGCGACAGGCTTTTATTTAAAGCGAATGCATCGCCCTTTAGCGAGGTTAGTTCAATGGCAATAATAAAGCAGTCGGCAGTATTTTTCTCTATACTCACAGGATGGATATTTTATAAAGAAAAGCGTATAATATACAAACTTGGGTGTTCCTTTATAATCCTGGCTGGAATAGTAATATCGATTCTTGTCAAAATTTAATTTCAAAAAAATTGTTGACTTAATGCGTGTTGTGTAATATTATATATATATATTTTTTAAAAATTAAAGAAAGAGGTATAATATGGTATTTGAAAAAGTAAAAAACATTGTAGCAGATCAACTTGGTGTTGATAAAGAAACTATTACTCGCGAATCTTCCTTCATTGAAGAACTCGGCGCAGATTCTCTTGATGTTGTAGAACTCATTATGGCTCTCGAAACTGAATTCGACCTTGAAATTCCCGAAGACGAGGCTGAAAATGTTAGCACTGTAGGCGATGTTGTCGACTACATAAAGGCAAACGCTCCAAATCTTTAATTTTTAAAAGTCCCGTTTTTCTGCGGTGGTGATATTATGCCGGATTTATGTGAGTTTGAAAAAATTCTTGGTTACAAATTTAAAAATATAGCATATCTTCAAAATGCTCTCACCCACACCTCATATATAAATGAACACAAAGACAGACCTCTTGGTTCAAATGAACGCATGGAGTTTTTGGGAGATTCTATTCTCGGGCTCTCGGTAAGCGAGTTTTTGTATGAAAATTATAAGACTCTGCCCGAGGGTGTTCTTTCAAAAATAAGAGCGTCTGTTGTATGCGAAGAGTCTCTTGCAAGACTTGCATCTTCCTTAAGGCTTGGCGAGTTTCTTTATATGGGAAAAGGTGAACTTATGTCGGGCGGCAATTTAAAACCGTCTCTGACATCTGATGCTATGGAATCTGTAATTTGTGCTATTTACCTTGATTCAGGCTTTGAAAGTGCGAAAAAATATATTCTTTCGTGGCTAAAAGATGCTATTGTAGAATCGGCTGAACACAAGGGAAGAGAAACAGACTACAAATCAAGGCTTCAGGAATTTTGTCAGTCAAAAGGACTGTCACCTGTCTATTCAATAGTTGATGAATCGGGACCTGACCATAAAAAAACTTTTAAGGCTAAAGTTTTTGTATCAGATAAAACTTTTGCTTTCGGTGTAGGGTCAAACAAAAAGAAAGCCGAGCAGGACTCTGCCAGGGCTTTGCTTGAAAAACTTAAAGAAATTTAATGATATTACAAAACAAAAAAAGTTTCAAACCTTTTGAACTGCACCAGTTTGTGCAGACAACACAAAAAAGGCTACTATGGTAGTTAATATTTAACTTTAAGCAACATACTGACATCGCATTTCTTGTGGTGTCAGTTTTGTTTTTAGCTGTATTCTTTCATTGTTGTAAAAATGAATGTATTCATCTATGATGAGACGAGCTTCATCATAAGTTTTTAAATTTACTCTGTAAATACATTCTGTTTTAAGTATCGAAAAGAAATTTTCAGCTAAAGCATTGTCATATGGATTTCCTTTCCTTGACATTGATGGCGTAATGTTGTATGATTTAGTTAGCTTAAAGTACGCATGGGATGTATACTGAAAGCCTTGGTCACTGTGGAGTTGCAGCTCTGCGGTGACTTTTTCCTTTTTCTTTGCCTCTCGGATTGTTTGCAGTACAAGATTTATGTTTTGTTCTGTTCCGGTTTTGTAAGATACAATACTATTGTCAAATAAATCTCTAATTACTGATAGATACAATATTCCTTGTCTGGTCTTGATGTACGAAATATCTGTAACCCACTTTTGATTTGGCTTTTCAGCTTTAAAATCTCTATTGAGCAGGTTAGGATATTTATGAAGATGTTCTCCATAGTTGCGATATTTCTTTCTTCTGACAACTGACAACAGATTGTATTTCTGCATCACTCTTAAAACTGTTTTGGGATTGTGATGTATTCCTTCCCTCTCTAGCCAAATACACACCCTACGATAACCGTAAGTCTTGCCGCACTTATCCTGACATTCTTTTATCTTTTCTGCTAATGGTAAATCCTTTGCAGGTATGTCCATACGGGCAACATATCCATAATACCCACTGCGTGAAACATCAAAAAATCTACACATTTCACTAATTGAATATTTATCTTTATGACGATAAATAACCATGTATTTTACACTTGTCCTCACTTCCTTTCTGTGAGCGAGAGAAAATCCCGCATCAATTCATTTTCCATTTCTAATCGTTTTAATTCTCGTTCCTTTCTTGCAAGTTCGTATTGCAGCTGTGTTACTTTACTCAATTGCTGAATAGATGGCGGTAGAGTGTTCCCATCCCTGCGTGGTCTGCCTTTCGGCTTGATAATTATTCCCGCTTCAATTTTCCGTTGATTAGCATGATATCGCGTAATGAAATTATTTATTTGTTTCTTACTAAAACCCAACTGATTTCCTATTTCTCGTTCTGTTAATCCTTGCGATTTTAGTTCCAGTATTTCTTTTTCATATTCTTTTATGTGTCTGTAACTTCTAGGCATAAAAATACCTCCTATGGCTTTCATTTCATTATACCATAGGAGGCTCTTTTTTTCTATTGTCCGTTTTTACTGGTTCTGTTCA
>JAZQDA010000084.1:0-6196 GCA_045546535.1 Clostridia bacterium
CACCGTTCGGTCTCTACTCTCTTGTTCGGGTATGTACCTTTGTGTTCTTCTATGGTCTGCCATTCGCCTATCCTCTCTCAATGCTCTTTACAGGTCTGCTCGTTCTTCTCTGCCTGTTTGCAGTCTTTTAACATTCAAAGAATGTTATTCGCCTTGTATATCCATTAAAATTTCATCAACATATTCTCTATAAGGTCTATACCATTTATCATTATTACCCCTGTAAATCAATTCTTCAATGAGTGTTATATCCGTTTCGGTTTCTTCAAAAACCTTTTGCAAGTCCTCATTGCTTGGTATGTTTCTTTGATTTTTAGGTGTGTAAATAATGGTAAAGGTATCGTTATCGGGATAAAGGGTATATGTCTTTTTTAGTGTTGAAACAGTTTCAAGAATAGTGTCAGGCGGTTGCGGTGTGTTTTCTTTGTCGCTTTCCTCGGTATCTTTTAATTTATGCCTGTTTATCCATTCTCTTGTCGCTGCCGCCGTTTTTTCCATATAGGTAGTAAAAAGTGTTCGGGTTGCTCTGTCTCGGTCAATGATTGTTTCAAGGTCTTTTGGTAGCGGTTGTGTGCCACCTGTCCTATCGTAGAACATTAGCGACAAGAATATCGCCCCTGTTTCTTCAAGGGTGTATTCTTCATAAAGAGTGTCAAACCATTCGTAATAACAAAGGTTTCCTTGCTTTTCTGCCCATTTCTGTTTTTGCACTTTTGATAAAGTGTCATAATAATTGTTCGTTTTCATAAAAAACTCCTTAAAAAATATTTCTCTTACGAGATAAAAGAAATATGACAGATAAGGAGCAGTTACAATTTTTTCTGCATAAGTTTTTTAAAGTGATTTACTTTATATAAAAAATGTGTTATAATGGCAAAATGAACAAAAGATTTCAAGGGGTAGGTTTAAAATGGATATGCAAAAACAAAAAGCAATAGAAATTGTTGTTGATACCGCTATTGATTCATTTGCAGAGGGTTTAATCAGTCGCTATACCGATGAGGTTGATGATGTTAACGGTGTTATAAATATGAAGAAAAACAACTGTTTCATTGCTGAACTTGGCGAAGAATTTATGTTTTATTCTGCTTTTGTTAGGTCTTTTGATTCTTCTTTTGGTAATGTTTTAGAAAAAATGGGAAACAATATTGCCAAATTATCTTATGAGGTAAAAGATGATATTGATTCATTTATATTACCCGACCAAATCAGTCGCATTTCTTCAATATTAGATAGTTATGTAGACCATACGACCACACCCGATATATCTCATTATTCTACATATTCATCAATCTATCCAAAAGATATAACAAGTTACAAAAGAACACATGTAACAGACAACTATTTTTATTGCAAAGAAAAAAACGAACATTATCTGATAGAATTAAAAGCATCAGGCGATTTAGATAATAAAAAAGCAAGAGCAGAAAAAACCGCATTGTTAGAAGAATATTTCTTATTAAAAAACCAATTAAAAGATGATACCACCGCAAAGATAAAAATATTCTTTGGAACTGCATACAATAAATTTGGAGAAGGAAAGGTTTGGAAACAGGAAAGGGTTAAACAATTTTTTGCAGAAGATGAATTATTGATTGGTAGAGAATATTGGAATTTTGTTTGTAATGATGAATCGGGTTTTGAAATTGTCTTTAATCAATACAAAAAATCTGCCGATAAAATAAGAGCTGCATTATCAAAAATAAAAGGAATGTATTTTAGATGATAAATATTCAAGATATAGAAAAATATTTATTGATAAATGATGATTGTTTTTCTGCACTAAAAACCATACCCGACAATTCAATAGATTTGATATTAACCGACCCACCTTATAATATCGCAAAATATTCAACTGGTAATATGAAATTTGATTGGCGGTCAGAAATAAACAATGACCTTGCAGAATGGGATTTAACGGAACTGCAACCCAAAGACTTAATAGATGAATTTAAACGAATTTTAAAACCAAACGGAAATATATTTATATTTTGTTCTTATAACATTATTGGTGAATATCACAAAGTTTTTGACCCCGAATTTGATACATTTCAATTTATGGTATGGCACAAAACAAACCCTGTTCCAAATTTTCGAAAATCATCATTTTTAAATAGTTGCGAACTGATAGTCAGTTGTTGGAATAAAGGGCATACTTGGAATTTTACCAATCAAAAAGATATGCACAATTTTATTGAATCAGGTATATGTATGGGTTCTGAAAGAATAAAAGATGAAAATGGAAAGAATTTGCATCCAACACAAAAGCCCGTATCAATTCTTGAAAAGATTATCAAAATAGCATCCAATGAAAATGACATTGTTTTAGATTGCTTTAATGGTGTTGGTAGCACAGGTGTTGCCTCATTGAAAAACAATCGCAGATATATTGGAATCGAAATTGATAAAACATATATGAAAGCAACTGAACAAAGATTGCAAGTGTTAAAATAATAATGAAAAGGTATGCAGAATTTACTGCATACCTTTTCTTATTCGTCTATGATTTCTTTTTGTAAGGTTTCATATAATGCCTGTATATCTTGTTCAACGGCATTTCTTTTTTGCTCTAAATCGTAAAGTGTTTCGTTCATTTTTTGTTTGCTCCTTTCCGTTTTCTTTACAATAAATATGATATATATTTTTGTAAATGGCGGTCTGCAAGACCTTACAGGATTGGTACAATCCGTAGTAAGTCATATTTCTGCCGAAATAAAACCAGATTTCACATACTGATTTTATAGAGCAGAGATATGACCTTCCTTAAAAATTTCCGAAGGCTACCACAAATTTTTAAGGAAGGTAAAAACGGCGACACCTTTCCTTTCGTGTGTGTTGCCGTTCCTTTGCTCTCGCATATTAAGAGTAAAGGAGTTTTTGATATGAGCAACTATGCAATAATGCGATTTCAAAAATACAAGTTGGGGTCTGTTGCAAATATTGAGCGACACCAAAAATACAGAGAGCGACTGCACAACCGAGCACACCCCGAAAGAGAAAAAGAAAATATTTCATATAGTCAATTTAATGAAACAATGACAAGGACATTAAAAAGAGCAATTAAAGCTCAAGAGAAAGCAACAGGCAAAAAGGTGCGAAAAGATGCCGTTGTATTAACGGAGTTTGTTTTGACTTTTTCACCTGAAATGGAAAATCAAATTGATAAAAACGAGTGGATAAAGGCAAATGTCAAATGGTTGTGTAAAACCTTTGGCAAGGATAAATTACTTAAATTGTTTACCAATGCAGATGAAAAAACATTTCATATCCATGCCTATATTTCCACTTTTGATAATGGCAAGTTTAATTCAAGTAAGTATTTTGGAAAGAAATCTCAAATAATTGAATTACAAGATACTTATGCGGCTGATATGGCACAATTTGGTCTTGCTCGTGGCGAAAGCAAAGAACAGACAGGGGCAAAACACCAAACCTTACACGAATGGCATAAAGCAGAAAGTGAAAGGTTGGAAAAAGAACTAATTGAAATGGCAAACAATGTTTTATCAGATGAAAAGGAAATTGCACCGCAATCCCTTGAAAGTGATATTTTTGATGAATTGAGGTAGTTTTATGTGTAATGATTCCGATTATGAAAAAGAGTGCAAAAGGTGTAATGTTGAGAAATGGAAAAAGGCACTCCGTATAGCAGAAATACGGAAAGAATTAAATTGCACTTATGAACAAGCAGAGCAAATTTATAATGATGAAAAAACAAAAAAAGATATGAGAGAAAACTAAAAATCTCTCATATCTTTTTTGTTATATCTTCCAAGCAATCTCAAATGTATTTATATCATTTGTAAGATATATTTTATCAATCATAAAATCAATTATTTGCCGTTTTTCTTCGGTGTTAAGGTCAATGTATTTAATACCCTTACTAATGCTTTCTTTGAGTGTTAGATTGTGTTTTAAGAAGATTTCCAAAGTACCTGATGAACTTAATGCGACTTGTTGTCTATATTCTAATTCATCAATTTCAGTTTGTAATCTTATAACGGTGTTTTTTATTGCCTTTTTACCTATTTCATCATCACCAAATGTACTAACTAGTTCATCAAGTTTTGCTTGTTTGGTTTTTATTTCTTCGTTGGCTTTATATGCGATTTTAATTCTTTCTTGCCATAGTCCGTGTAGGTTGTCAAGTTGCTTTTGTATTTCTTCGCCAACCGTTTCCTGCAACACCCAAAAATTGATATTATTAAACTTTTCTTTACAAGTGTGCAAACTGCGGTTTCCGTAACAGTCAAGATACGGTCTGCCGTTTGTACTTTGACTATAAGATTTAATTGCATAACCACAAGATTTGCATTTTAATTTTCCACCAAGTTCTTCCAATAGTCCTGCGGTGTTGTTTCGTGTGAATTGTTGATTTTCTGCAAGTCGCTCTTGAACACTAACATAATTTATACTTGGTATAAAACCTTCAAAATTAGTTAAATAAACACTTTGTTCTTCCATAGTGGTATATGAACGGATATTTGCATTTCCCACCTTTTTGCCAATAATATGTGCCGTTCTTGTTCCGTCCCATTCTTCTTCACTGTTTAGAAACTTAATTTTCCGCTTTTTAAAGTATTTATAAAGAACTTTATCCGCTTTAACATATATGGGATTCTGCAAGATTTTTGATACTGTTACACTATCAAAAACATCTCTTTTGTGCGGTTTGAAACCCCTTTCGTTTAAGTTTCTTGCAACCTGTCCCAAGGTGCATTGTTCAACACCGTAATAAAGTGCGAACATTAACTCAACGGCTTCAATTTCTTCGGGTATTGGTATTAGTGTGGGTTTTTTGTCTTCGTTTCTGCCGTTCTTAAAACCAAAGGGAGCAGGACCACCCGCCCAACTGCCTGTTGTGGCGGTGCGGTAGTAATAATTGTCCTTAACTCGTTTTTGTATGTTGTTTCGTTCCATTTGAGCAAAAACGGCAAGTATGCCCATCATTGCCGTACCCATAGCAGATGATGTATCAAAACTTTCTGATGCACTTATAAACTCACATTTGTGTTTATCCATTATCTCATAGAGTTTATAAAAATCAGTTATATTTCTACTTATACGGTCTAATTTATAAACAATAACCTTGCCTATCTTATCAAGTTCAATATCATTTATAAGTCTTTTAAGGTCAGGTCTGTCAGTATTCTTACCGCTATAACCCTTATCTTTATAAATGATAGGTGTTTCGCTTTTGGTAAGAATTGAACATTGTTCAATCTGACCTTCGATACTCAAACTTTCCTTTTTGTCCACACTCTGCCTTGTGTATATTGCCGTTTGTTTTTTCATTGTCTTTGTCCGTCCTTTTGTTGATAGATTCAAGTAATCTTATGTATAACATTATTTTTTCATCTTGAGATAAGTTTCTATATGTATGTGTTATCATACTAAACTATACTCATTATAGCACAATGATATTCATTTGTCATTACTTTTATATCTATTGTATCCACGTCCCACTGGATCGTGAACATACCGAGATTTTCGGTGGTTTCAAGCACCGCGTTATCATAGTCACCGTAGGGCACGCGGAGTAGCTTTGGGCAGCGGCCGGTTATGGCTTTAATCTTATTGTTACAGCTTTCAAGCTCGTTTTTCATTTGCTCGGTTGAAAGTTGGGGCATATGCGGGTGGGTGTTAGAGTGGTTTTCGATTCTGTGACCCGCGTCGCTGAGCGCTTTTACCGATTCGGGGTATTTATCCACCCAAGCGCCGACAACAAAAAAGGTTGCGGGGACGTCGTAGGTCTTTAAAATATCAATAAGTGTCTGAGTATCATCGTTGCCCCATGCGGCGTCAAAGCTGATAGCTATTTGTTTTTTATCGGTCTTGACGCAATAAATCGGCAGTTTTCGGTTTTGGTTTGCAAGAATATTAACCGACCCTGTAATCAGCACGACCGCCGCTATTATTACACAGATTGCGAGCATAATATGTTGCTTTTTGATAATAAGAAATTTCATAAAAATGCACCCTTTCATAAAAGGATATGAAAAAGCGCTTGGGCATTATACTATAAAATATTTTTTAAAAGATATAACATTATTATATTTTTAAAAACAAAATGTGATTGATTTTATTTGTAAAAATAATATAATAAATATAAAAATAAATTAAAAGGCGGTAGGTTATGAGCTATATATTGGAAACCTATGAATGGGATAATACCTGGATAGAAAAAACCGAAAAA
>JAZQDA010000085.1:0-17577 GCA_045546535.1 Clostridia bacterium
CTCTGCCAACTGTTTTGTGTTCAGCATCGTTTGAAAATTCTTTAGCAACAACAGTATCGATAGGGATAAGGAGTTTAACGCCTTTTTCTTTTGCTTTGTCCATCATTTCTTTTGCATAATCAAGATAATCTGCTTCAAGGAGAGAGTTACCAACTTCTTCGCCGAGTGCTTTCATAAATGTGTAAGCCATACCGCCGCCAATGATGAGTGTATCAACTTTTTCAAGAAGATTGTTTATAACTGAAATTTTAGAAGAAACTTTTGAACCGCCGAGGATTGCAACGCAAGG
The DNA here is from genome assembly GCA_045546535.1 of Clostridia bacterium. Lineage (GTDB taxonomy): Bacteria > Bacillota > Clostridia > UMGS1810 > UMGS1810 > RGIG1828. The sequence goes on from JAZQDA010000085.1 coordinate 290, forward strand.
TCTTACGGGGTTGTTAACAGCATTTCCTAAAAATTCAATTTCTTTTTCAATAAGATAACCACAAGCACTGGTTTCAAGATATTTTGTAACACCAACGTTTGAACAGTGTGCTCTGTGAGCAGTACCGAAAGCATCGTTTACAAAAATATCTGCAAGAGAAGCAAGTTCCTGGCTGAAAGTATCAATGTTCTTTGTTTCTTCGGCTCTGTATCTTGTGTTTTCAAGAAGAACAACATCGCCATCTGCCATTTCACTTACTGCTTTTTTAGCGTTTTCACCGACTACTGTTGCATCGGCTGCAAAAATAACATCTTTACCGAGTTTTTCGGAAAGTTTTTTTGCAACGGGTGCAAGTGAAAGTTCAGGCTTGGGTTCGCCTTTTGGTTTACCCATGTGTGAGCAAAGAATAACTTTTGCACCGTTTTCGATAAGATATTTGATTGTGGGAAGCGCTCCATCGATTCTGGTTTCATCGGTAATATTTCTGTTTTCGTCAAGCGGAACATTGAAGTCACATCTTACGAGAACTTTTTTACCTTTAACCTGAATGTCTTCAATAGAAATTTTGTTCATTTCTTTCACCTCTGAAATTATTTTTAACTACCTAAAACATAACACTATAATTGTATAATATTTTCCATATATTTGCAAGTTTTTTTTACAGTTTTGAAAAAGTTTGTAGCATTGATATATTTTTAACAAATAATAAACGGCAAATATGTGCAATTAGTATTCACACATCTTTGCCGTTTTATAATTACCAATCAAATTTTGTGAGTTTTCCTTGGGTTTCAAGTCCTTTGAAACCAGTTTGTCTTAATGCTTCATAAATGACAACCGCAACTGAATTTGAAAGATTTAAACTTCTTGCATCGTTTATCATAGGAATTCTTATTGCATTGTCTTTGTTGTCTTTTAAAAGTTGTTCTGGAAGACCCTTGGTTTCTTTTCCGAAAAATATATAATCACCGTCACAGTAGGAGATATCTGAGTATCTGTTTACTGCTTTGGTAGATGCAAAGTAAAAATTTCCTGAATTTTTGGAAAAGAAATCATCCAAATCTTCATAGAAGGTAATATCTAAAAGATGCCAGTAATCAAGCCCAGCGCGTTTTAATTTTTTGTCATCGATTTCAAAGCCGAGAGGTTTTACAAGATGTAATTTTGCCCCCGTTGCCGCACAGGTTCTTGCAATATTTCCAGTATTTTGCGGTATTTCAGGCTCGACGAGAACAATATTGAAACTCATTACTTATTTCCCTTTCTTCTTTCAACAAAAGCCTTAATGCGTTCCATAGCAGCAGTTATCTGTGCAATGCTGTATGCATATGAAACTCTGATAAAACCTTCGCCGCACTCACCGAAAGCAGTTCCCGGAACAACTGCAACTTTTTCTTCTTCAAGGAGTTTTTCACAAAATTCCATAGAAGAAAGCCCGGTAGATTTTATTGATGGAAAAATATAAAAAGCACCTTTCGGCTCAAAACAGGTAAGTCCCATTTTGTTGAACCCGTCAGTTATAACGCGTCTTCTGTCATCATATTCATTTACCATTTTTCTGATAGATTCCTCGCCGTTGCGGAGTGCTTCAATTGCACCGTACTGACTGAGCGTCGGTGAACTCATTATTGCATACTGATGGACTTTTGTCATAGCCTTAAGTATCACTTCGTTTCCAAGAGCAAATCCAAGCCTCCAGCCTGTCATAGCAAACGCTTTTGAAAATCCGTTAATAACAATAGTTCTATCTTTCATATTGGGCAGACTTGCTATAGATACGTGTTTTGATCCATATGTGAGTTCGGCATAGATTTCATCGGAAATAACTAAAATATTATTTTCAATAACAATCTTTGCAATCTCTTCAAGGTTTTCCTTCGGCATAATCGCACCTGTAGGATTATTGGGGTAGGAGAGAATAAGAACTTTTGTTTTTGGGGTGATTTTTTCAAGGAGTTCTTTCCCTGTAAGTCTGAATTCGTTTTCTGCTTTAGTTTCAACAGATACACTTACGCCACCTGCAAGGTCAACACAGGGTTTATAGCATACAAATGAAGGCTCGGGGATTATAACTTCGTCGCCTTTTTCAATAACGGTTCTCAGTGCAAGGTCTATACCCTCACTTCCGCCTACAGTAACTAAAACTTCGCTTGGTTTATATTCAACATCAAATTTTTTCATATATTTACAGATTTCTTCTCTGAGTTCTAAAAGACCTGCATTGGAAGTATAATAAGTTCTTCCTTTTTCTATAGAATAAATTGCTTCTTCTCTGATGTGCCACGGTGTAATAAAGTCGGGTTCACCAACACCAAGAGAAATAGCATCGCTCATTTGATTAACAATATCAAAAAATCTTCTTATACCAGACGGTTGCATGTTGGTAACTGTTGAATTTATATAAGATGAGGGGTCAAATTTGGTCATAACGAAATCACCTCTCTTGTGTCTGCTTCATTATCTTCAAAAGAATATCCTTCATATTTGTATGTTTTAAGTACAAAATGAGTAGATGTATTGACAACACATTCCATAGGAGAAAGTCTATTTGCAACAAACATAGCAACTTCAGTCATAGTTTTTCCTTCAATAATGAGGGTAAGGTCAGATGACCCAGCCATAAGGTAAAGTGTCTTAACTTGAGGGAATTTGTGAATTCTTTCTGCTATTTTATCAAAACCTTCTCCTCTTTGGGGGGTTACATTTAGTTCGATTATTGCACTTACAAGTTCAGTTTGCGCTTTTTCCCAGTTTATAACGGCTTTAGTACCGAGGAGAATTTTTTCTTTGTACATTCTTTCAATTTCCGCCGCCGCTTCTTCAACAGAAATATCTGCCATAACGGCAATTTGTTCTAATGGGGTATTGGCATCGTTTTCCAAAATTTCAAGAATTTTTTTGTTCATAAAAATTCTCCTTTCATAAATTATTGTTCAATTATACACTAATATCAAATTTGTTTCAATATTAAAATATACTAAATTTTGTACAAAAAAATCCGATGCATTAAAAATGCATCGGAAATCTTCAAAAAATTTTTATTCTTCAATTTCAGCCTGATTGTATGCATCGATAACTGCTTTTTCAATCATTGCTCTTGTTTCAAAATTGATGGGGTGAGCAACATCTTTGAATGTGCCGTCTTTAAGGCGTTTGTTGGGCATAGCAACGAAAACTTTGTCTTCGTTTTCAATAACTTTGATGTCATGAATAGCAAAGCAATCGTCGATAGTGATAGAAGCGATAGCCTTCATTTTGTTTTCGGTTTCGAGTTTTTTAATTTTGATGCCTGTGATTTCCATTTCCAAGGGAACCTCTTTTCATAAAGTATTAAGTATATTATATGTGTTATGTATATTATTGTCAATATATTAAAAAGTCCACCAAAAAAATTCGTTAAATTCGTACAAAACAGCCCGACGGTTTTTGTACAATTCATCAATCTACTTGATAAAAATGTAAAAACAAGTTTAATATAAGCGAATAAAAAACGCTTGATTGTTTTTAATCATTTGTATATAATATATATTGACTTAATTTTGTTGAAAGGACTGATTTCATGAACGGCGCAGAAAAATATAAAATTTCAGATAATATAAACCTTTATGTCATAAATGATAAAAAATATAAAACTGTGCATTATTCTTTTTTTCTTCACAGAAAACTCAAAAAAGAAGAGGTAACGCTCAATTCGCTTTTATCTAAGGTACTTAAGTCTGGCACTAAAAACCACCCTACAGTTTCTTCACTGAGTAAGTATGCCGAAAGTCTTTTTGGGTGCGGATATGATGTTTTTGTAACAAAAAGAGCAAATGTGCAGAGCATAGTTTCTTCGGTTAATATTGTGTCAGACCGTTTTACAAATGAAAACAGCGAAAAAAAAGCGCTTGAACTTATGCTTGACCTTGTGTTTAACCCGAATGTATCTGACAGTGCTTTTTCTGATGAAGTCTTAAATCTTCAAAAAACTAATCTTAAAGATGATATCGAATCTCTTATAAATGATAAACGTTCGTACGCAACAGTGCGATGTCTTGAACATATGTGCGATGGCGAACCTAATGCAATAGTTGAAATTGGCTATAAGGAAGATATTGATAAAATTGACTCAAATATCCTTTATAACCACTATAAATCAATAATCATTTCAAGCCCGATAGACATTTTTGCTGTCGGCGATGTTGATGCAGATTCTTTGGTTTCTCAAATAAAAGAATATATAAAAAAATATACATTTAATATTGTTGATATTGAGGTCGAACATTTTTCAAAGAGTTCAGACGCAGTTAAAAACATCACAGAAACACTTGATGTAAATCAGGGAAAACTGGTACTGGGACTTCGTACGGGGATAAATATAGAACATAGTGCGTACTATGCGCTTTTAACTGCAAACAGTATCTTCGGCTCAGGAGCGCATTCAAAACTTTTCAATAATGTCAGAGAGGCTCTCAGCCTTTGTTATTATGCATATTCAAGACTTGATAAATACAATAGTCTTATGCTCGTCGGAAGCGGTATAGAGTCTAAAAATTTTGAACTTGCAAAAAATGCAATTCTAACAGAACTTGACAATGTCAAAAACGGTAATTTTACCGACGATGAATTAAATGTTGCAAAAGAATATATAATCTCAAGTTATAATTCATACAAAGACAGTCCCTCAATGCTTATTGATTACTATATGGGTAAAGTTTTCTGCCCGTCGCTTCCAAGTCTTGACCAGGCTTGTGATAAAGTTTCCAAAGTAACAAAGCAAGAAGTAATAGATGCATTTTCTACTGTTACACTTGACACAGTTTATTTTTTAACAGGCAAGGAGGCTAAATAAAGTGGATTATACTAAAAAATATATTGAATCTCTTGATGAAACACTTTATACAATGGTTCATCCGACAGGCTTAAAGATTTATGTTATGCCAAAAAAAGGATTTTCAAAAACATATGCCATATACGGAACTCAGTTCGGCTCTGTAAACAATACTTTTGTGCCTCTTGGTGAAACTAAACCTGTAAAAGTTCCTGACGGCGTAGCGCATTTTCTTGAGCATAAAATGTTTGAACAAAGCGATGGAACAAATGCTTTTGACCTCTTTTCGCGTTACGGCGCAAATGCAAATGCATTCACATCATTTACCAATACCTGCTATCTTTTTTCATGTACAGAGCATTTTGACCAGTGTTTTGCACATCTTTTAGACTATGTTCAAAAACCCTATTTTACCGATGAGAATATCCAAAAAGAGCAGGGGATAATCGGTCAGGAAATCAAAATGTATGACGATGACGGCGAATGGAAAGTAATGTTCAATATGCTCAAAGCCATATACTGCAATAATCCCGTCCGTATTGATATTGCTGGGACGGTAGAGAGCATATCAGAAATAGACAAAAAGGTCTTGTACGATTGTTATAACACATACTATAACCCTGCAAATATGGCAGTTGCCGTTGCAGGTGATGTCGATGCCGAAAAGGTGTTTGAAATTGTAGATAAAACCGTTATACAGAGAGAAAGCGGAAAAGTTGAAAGTGTTTATCCAGACGAACCTTTTAATGTGTCAACACCTTGTATAGAAGATTATGCAAGTGTTTCAAGACCTCTTTGCTGTATAGGTTTCAAAGATAATTTCCTGAAAACAGGCAGAGAACTTCTTAAAAGAGAGGCTCAACTTAAAATTTTAGTTAAGATACTTGCGGGAAGAAGCAGTAAATTTTTTGAAGAAAATTATGAATCGGGTCTTATAAACGATACTTTCGAAACAGATGTTATGACCGAACTTTCGTTTTCCTGTATATCTTTCGGCGGAGAATGTGATGATCCGAAACTTTTGAAAGAAAAACTTTTAAAAAGAGCAGAGGAATTAAAGGTTTCAGGCTTTGATAAAGAGGAGTTTGAAAGAGTCAAAAAAGCATTTTTCGGCTCTTTTATCCGTGCATTCAACAGCGTTGAAAGTATTGGGGGACTTTTATGCCGAAACTTTTTAAGCGGTATTGACCCCACGGAATTCCCTGAGGTTTACTCTGAGATAACACCTGAAGGATTAAAGAAAGTTTTAGAAGAAGTTATAACCGAAGAAACCTGTGCCATAAGTATTGTATGGCCGCTTGATAATAATAAATAACAAAAGAAAGCGGGGAGAATGATGCAGATATCATTTCCGTATCTCGGAATAGAATTGACCGTAGACAGAGTTGCATTTACCATTTTTGATACCCCTGTGTACTGGTACGGTATAATAATTGCCTTTGGATTTGTCTTAGGGATAGTCTTAGCGTCATTTGCATCTTTGAAACTCGGCGAAAAATATGATGTTCCTATAGACCTTGCCCTTGTATGTACACCTCTGGCAATAATCTGCGCACGTCTTTATTATGTTATATTCAGATGGGATATGTATAAAGATAATTTAAATTCTGTTTTTGATATCCGTTCAGGCGGTATAGCAATATACGGAGCAATTATCGGTGCCGTTATTTCTGCACTTGTTTATTGCCGTATAACGAAGAAAGACACGCTTAAGATGTTTGATATCGGCTCTGTAGGTCTTATAACAGGGCAGATGATAGGCAGATGGGGTAACTTTGTAAATCAGGAAGCGTTTGGCACAAACACAACACTTCCCTGGGCTATGAAAGGCACGGGAATAAAAGAAGAACTTGCAGTTATGGCACAAAACGGCATAGATGTAAATACCGAACTTGGCGTACATCCTACATTTTTGTACGAATCTTTGTGGTCACTATTGACACTTTGCATTTTGTTTGTCATAATATATAAGAAGTATAAATACACAGGTCAGGTCTTTTTTGCTTACTGTTCATTTTACGGTCTTGGCAGACTTTGGATTGAAGGGCTTCGTACCGACAGTCTCATGATTGGACCTTTCAGAGTATCGCAATTACTGGCTTTTGTATGCTTTTTAGTATTTTCTTTTCTGTATTTTTACTTTTCAAAAAGAAAATCAGTTAAACCTAATTGTTAAAATATTAAAAATGAGGTGATGAAATGGACGCGGGAGGTAGTCGAACGTACAACAGAATATTAACTGAAATTGCAGATGTACCTTTGTCTGCGTCAATTTCTCGTTCTCGTTTGTAAGCGCTCAGATACTTCCTACCTAAAGGCGTATGCCAACTTGAAATTTAGGAGGAATAAGTATGGAAAACAATAAAATCACATTCGAAGATTTAAACAATCTTTTCGAAACAAGACAGTTTGTTAAATTAAAAGAGGCTTTTTCAGAGATGAATTCTGCCGATATAGCAGAATACTTTATGGAACTTAAAAAAGAAGATATGACCATAGCGTTCCGTATTCTTTCCAAAGACCAGGCGGCAGATATTTTTGTCGAAATGGAAACTGATGAGCAGGAGTTACTTATTCAGCATTTTACCGATGCCGAACTTAAAGCCGTAGTAGACGAACTTTATGTCGATGATGCGGTAGACATATTGGAAGAAATGCCTGCAAATGTAGTAAAGCGTATTCTTCGCTTTACCGACCCCAGAACAAGAAGACAGATTAACGAAATCTTAAAATATCCTGAAGACAGTGCAGGTAGTATAATGACTGTCGAATATGTGCGCCTCAAAAAAAATATGACTGTAGATGAGGCAATAGCACATATCCGTTCAATAGGTCTTGATAAAGAAACTATTTACACCTGTTATGTTACAGATTTAAAAAACCGCCTTATCGGTATTACCACAGTAAAAACACTTCTTCTTTCAAAAGGAACAGACATTATTGAAGATATTATGGAAACCAACATAATATATTTCAAAACCAACGACGATAAGGAAGATGTTTCAAACGCGTTTGAAAAATACGACCTTATGGCAATCCCTGTTGTCGACGATGAAACAAGACTTCTCGGTATCGTAACTTTCGACGATGCTATCGACGTTATGCAGGAAGAGGCAACAGAAGATATCGAAAAAATGGCGGCTATTATACCGTCAGAAAAACCGTATCTTAAAACAGGGATATTTGAAACCTGGAAACAGCGTATCCCGTGGCTTTTGCTCCTGATGGTTTCCGCAACATTCACAGGCAAGATAATAAGTTCGTTTGAATCAGCCTTAGCGGGTTGCGTAGCCCTCACTGCTTTCATACCAATGATAATGGGTACTGCAGGTAATTCGGGCGGTCAGACATCAGTTACGGTTATCCGTAGTCTTTCTCTTGGCGATATAAAAATGGGTGACCTTTTAAAAATTCTCTGGAAAGAAATAAGGGTTTCTGTTATCTGCGGTCTTACTTTGGCTTTAGTAAATTTTGCGAAAATGATGATACTTGACCGCAATATCATTGAAATGGGCGGACAAAGCGCACTTCTCATTTCACTTGTTGTAAGCGCAACACTTGTTGTAACAGTAATATTTGCAAAAATCGTCGGCTCTCTTCTGCCGATTGCAGCAAAAAAAATGGGCTTTGACCCTGCGGTAATGGCAAGTCCTTTTATTACCACAGTAGTTGATGCCATCTCTCTACTTATTTATTTTAATATCGCACAGATGATACTTACTCTGTAAAATTAAAATCCCGATTTTCCAAATGAAAATCGGGATTTTTTTTATACTGGAATTGTATAGAACAAAATAAAGAAATACTGAGTTATAGTACCGAGCAGTACAAATATGTGCCATACATAATGCATATATCTGATTCTTGTATCAATTGCAAAAAATATTATACCGAACGTGTAAAAAATTCCGCCACCTACAAGCAGCCATATACCTTTAGGTTCAACAAGTTGCAGTACGCGGTTAAACATAAATATCAAAGACCAACCCATAAGTATGTATAAAACCATCGAAAGTTTCTGCCATCTTTTTACGTTAATTGAATTAAATACAATGCCTATAACTGCCAGTAGCGTAGTAAAACCAAAAAGCACCCAGCCAAGCGCTCCTCTTATAAGGCAGAGCGATACTGGAATGTACGAGCCAAGAATCATGAGAAAAATCGAACAGTGGTCGAAAACCTGAAAAACTTTTTTTGCTTTAGTGTTTGTAATTGAATGATAAAGCGTTGAAAAGAGATATAATAAAATTGTGAAAAGACCATATATTGACGATGCAACTATACTCATAGTATCTCCAACCTTACACGCAGTAGGAATAAGTACAGCAGTACCTGCAACCGCAAGTAATACTCCGACACCGTGCGATACAGAATTGGCAATTTCTTCACCGAGTGTTTGTCCGTTAAAATTGATTTTGAAAGCCAAAGCCAGTCATCTCCTAAAAAGTTATAAATTTATTTTATATTAATAAATAAAAAAAGTCAACGGATATATTCAAACAACAGTTGATTATTTTATAAAATTTTGTTATACTATAAAATAAGTATTGAAATTATGAAAAAGGAGGGGTAAAAATGCCTATAAAAATTCCCGAACATCTTCCTGCAAATAATATTTTAAAAGATGAAAATATATTTTGCATAACAGAAAAAAGAGCATTAAAACAAGATATCCGTCCTCTTAAAATAGCAATTTTAAATATAATGCCGACAAAAATTGTAACCGAAACCCAACTTGCAAGGGTACTGGGTAACACACCTCTTCAGGTTGAAATCGACTTTGTACATACTGCGTCATATCGTTCAAAAAATATTTCAGAATCACACATCAATGAATTCTACACTGATTTTTCTAAAATTAAACATAAAAAATATGACGGTCTTATAATTACAGGCGCACCCGTTGAACTTTTAGAATTTGATGATGTCGATTACTGGGACGAACTCACTGAAATTATGGAATGGTCAAAAACAAATGTTACAAGCACATTCCATATCTGCTGGGCTGCGATGGCAGGTCTATATTACCACTACGGCATTGAAAAGCATTCATTTGATAAAAAACTTTTTGGCGTATTCAAGCATAAAATCAACAGAAAAAGAACAATGCTTGTAAGAGGTTTTGACGACGAGTTTTTTGTTCCTCATTCACGCCATTCATATGTAAAAACCGAAGATGTTGAAAAAGTAAAGGAACTCAGAATAATTTCAACATCTGATGAGGCAGGTCTTTATATCGCAGCAAGTAAAGACAAAAAGCAGATTTTCGTAACGGGACATTCAGAATATGATGCAGATACTTTGGCAAAAGAATATTTCCGCGACCTTGAACAGGGTCTGCCGATTGAAATTCCCTGTAACTATTTTAAAGACGATAACCCCAAAAATCCGCCTGTTGTTAAATGGCGTTCAAATGCTAATCTTCTTTTTTCAAACTGGCTTAATTATTATGTGTACCAGACCACACCGTACGATATCGAAAGAGTAGGTAAATAAAAAAGTTAAATCCGCTGAAAGAATTTTCTTTCAGTGGATTTTTTTGTTTGTGATATTTTAATTTATTAAAAATATAAATTATAAGAGGTGAATTTAATGGAAAAAGGATATATAGTATCACGAGTTTATACATCAGATGCCGAAATTCCCATACGAAACGCACTTTTTACTGTTACAGGAACAAAGCCTGAAGAGAGAGAACTTCTCGGAGCAAGAATAACTGACGAAAGCGGAAAAACTGAACCAATCGCAGTTGATGCGCCGGATAGCGCCCTCTCAACCTCGCCTGGAAATGAGGACCCGTTTACAAGAGTAAATATAAGGGTAGACCACCCTGAATTTAAAACTTATTACATAGAGGGCGTTCAGATTTTTGCAGGTCAGGTCTCTTTGGTAAATGCCCCCATGATACCAACCGAAGACCATATAAGTTTTGATAAAAAAGCCGATAAGTTTGATATAAATGAACCGGCAACACTGTAAAGGAGTGTAGTTATGCCAATCCCCCTTGTTCCGTATGTACCCGATTTTATAACTGTCCATCTTGGTCCGCCCGATTCTGATGCAGAAAATGTAATAGTAAGTTTTCCTGATTACATAAAAAATGTAGCATCAAGTGAAATTTACCCCACATGGTCAGAAGCAGCGATTTATGCAAATATATATGCTCAGATTTCCTATGCTCTTAACCGCATATATACAGAGTACTACAGAAGCAGAGGATATGATTTTAATATAACCTCGTCTACCGCATATGACCAGAAGTTTATAAACGGAAGAAATATATATGAAAATATAGACAGAATTGTAGATGATATATTCACAAGTTACATAAGGCGCGTAGGTAATATAGAACCACTCGCAGCAAAATACTGTAATGGTACAACCGTAACCTGTGAAGGTCTTTCACAGTGGGGCAGTGAGGAACTTGCGCAGCAAGGTTACACTGCATTTGATATCTTAAAATACTATTACGGCGACGATATTGAAATTGTAACTAATGCGCCGATTGCGGGGATCATTGACCTTTATCCCGGAAGAGCATTGCGTCTTGGCGATACAGGGGGAAGTGTTCGTATTATTCAACAGAGCCTTAATGTTATATCGGGCGACTATCCACTTATACCTAAAATTGACCCCGTTGACGGAATATTTGGCGAAGAAACAGAAAATGCAGTTACTACTTTTCAGCGTATTTTTAATCTCACACCTGACGGCATTGTCGGAAGAGCAACATGGAATAAAATGATACTTCTATATGTTGCTATCCAGAGACTTTCAGAACTTGCATCAGAAGGTCAGCAGTATGTAGGCACAGATCTTGGTTTCCCCGAAAGTTTCGGTATCGGTTCAACAGGTCCGAGAGTTTCAAGTGTTCAGTATTTTCTTCTTATTATTTCAAACTTTGATAACAGAATTCCTGCACCTCAGGTAACGGGAACTTTTGATCAACTTACCGAAAGGTCAGTCACCGCATTCCAACAAGCCTATAATCTGGATGTTACGGGCATACTGGATGAACCTACATGGACGGCTATATATGACACATATCTTGCAATAATAACTGTTGTCCTGCGTGGCGGTTTCAATGAGCCGTCAGATGTTAACCCGACACAGTATCCGGGTAATGAAATGTCATCGGGCAACAGCGATGCACAATAAACAAATAAGGAGGAATTAAAATGACAGAGCATCTTTTAGTCTTAAATTCACCCATATACAATCTTCAGATTTTCTTAAGACTTATATCACAAAAGTATCCTGAAATACCATCAGTTCTTCCAGACGGATTTTACGGCGATGCAACAGTAAGTGCCGTAACAGCATTTCAGGAAAAATATAACATATCGCCCACAGGGGTAACCGATAACGAAACCTGGGAAAAAATAGTGTCAGTTTATAAAGAAATTGAAGAAGAAAACACACCCCGCAATCTTGCTGTTTTCCCCGAGGAAGGAGTTTTTTTGGAAGAAGATAGTTTCATGCCAACTGTAATGATAATTCAGGCGATGCTTATAGGCCTTTCAGAAAAATTCCCGTATCTTACAAAACCTCAGGTTACGGGCAGTATAGATGAAAGTACACAAGATGCCATAAAAACAATTCAAATTCTTTCTGCTCTTGAACCTGACGGAAATATAACGCCTAAATTCTGGAATGTTTTATCAATGCTTTATGAAGTATATGTATCTAAAAACAGGGTAGAAAACTCGTCAGAGTTTTAGAAATATTACAAATAAATAATAATTATATTACAAACACTTTCCCCCCCTTGCGACCGCCTTAATTTTATGTTAGATTATAATTGACATACTATGAAGCAAGGGAGGGATTTTTTGTGAAAAAGTTTTTGATGTTTATTGTGTTTTCGCTTATACTTTTGTTTTCAACTGCACTTGCAAGTGCATCTGAAAATCTGCCGTCGATATTTATAAACGGCGTAAGGTCACAAACAGATGATTCTTTTGTTATGAAAAATTCCACCGTATACATAACAAGTGAAAAGGCAGAGAATATTTTTGGGATAAAAAGTTCCCTTGACACAGAAAATTCTGTGTATAATTTTTCCAATAAATTAAGAAATGTAACGTATGACTATAATACGGGCAGTGTTAATGTTAAAGATAACAGTTCGTTTTTGTATAAGGTTATTCCAAATGCATTTCCGTCTTATATTGAAAATGGCAAAGTGTACCTTGGTCTCAGGATGGTATGCGAATCTCTTGGATATGAAATTGAATATCGTGAAAAAATAACTGCAGTAAATATAAAACTTACTGACCACATAAATGGACTTTTCAACGATTACGGCACAGCAATTTCGTATAAAGGCAACAAATATGGACTTATAGGCGAAAACGGAGAAACTGTTCTTCGTTACGCTTATGAAGAAATATCAAACTTTGACAATCCTCTTATTTATAAACTCACCCAAAATCACAGATGCGGTCTTGCAGACTCAAAAGGCGATATGATAACGCAGATTGCCTATAACGAAATAAGATATATGTCTCCCGATGAAATACACATACGACAAGGCAGAAAATGGGGAATGTGCGATATAAAAGGTACAATAATAGTTCCCGTACTGTATGAAGAGGTAGTTTATTGCTCAAATCTTGTTGCTATGGTAAAGATAGCGTCAAGATGGCATATTTTAAATTGCAAAACGGGCGAAATTTCCCATAAATTTTATGATGAAGTATATAAACTTACCACAGGTATACAGACAGATAATGCTCAGATAATGGGTTATTATGTCTGCCGTAATGACAAGTGGGGCTATGTGGACAGTTTCGGTAAAACTATTATTGATGTAAAGTACGACGCATTAGATAAGTTTGACGAAAGAGGCAGAGCGAGATTTATTTTAAAAGATAAATTTGGAATAATTGACTGCGGTGGGCAGATAATTATTCCCGCCGCCTATGATTATCTCGGTATGTTTGGTTCGCTTTCCGTAACAGAGGCTAAAGTCGGAAATAAATACGGTCTTGTAGACGATAAATTTAACCCCGTTACGCCATTTGACTATGACTATATTTATTCTTTCAATAATGGGTCTACCACAGTTGCTTTCAAAAACGGGTATTTCGGACTTATAGGATTAAACGGGGAAAACATAACACCTTTTGAATATACCTATATGGAAGACTTTAAAAACGGACTTGCTCTTGCTTATAAAAACGGTTATGGATATATAAACGCAGTCGGTCATGAAGTTATAAGTACTGTACATACAGAAGTCAAGCAGGGGACATCAGGCTCTGTTTTTCTTAAATTAAATGATAAATGGGCACTGTATTCTCAGACTGGTGAAAACCTTACAGGCTATAAATATATGACTGCAGGTTCATTCTCAAACGGACTTTCAGCAGTAAGCGAGGTAACTTCATCAGGTGAAAAATACGGATATGTTAACGATTCAGGCGATATTTTGATTGAGTGTCAGTATGACATTGCGCTTGATTTCAAATACGGAAAGGCGATAGTCAGAAAAGGCAATTATTCAGGCATAATAGATGTCAGCGGAAAAACTTTAATTCCGTTTGTGTATTCAGGCTTCAATTCATCTTATGATTATAACGTAATAGCCGCAGCCGATGGTGCAACGGGAAAATGGGGACTTATCTCATTTAAAAATGAAAAACTTTCAGAATTTAAATATGACTATATATTTGAATTTGAAAACGGGTATGCATACACGCTTAAGGATCACCTTTACGGAATGATAGATGCTAAAGGGAACGAAGTTTTAAAACCTATATATAAAACAAAAGAAGCAGCGTTTACTAAATTTGAAAAACTATAGTAAACACTGCTTTTTTACATAACTTATGTGTTATTGATTGTATTCTTTAATTTTTCTTGCAATCTCTCTTTTTGCGTCATTTGCTTTAATGTCCTGACGCTTGTCATAACTCTTTTTACCACGGGCAAGACCGAGTTCTATCTTTACCCTCTGACCCTTAAGGTAGACTTTTGTAGGAACCAGAGAGTAACCTTGTTCTTTAATTTTCCCAATGAGTTTTCTTATTTCAAACTTGTGCATTAAAAGTTTTCGCTCTCTTAAGGGTTCTCTGTTAAAGATATTTCCTTTTTCATATGGACTTATATGCATCCCTTTAAGCCATACCTCGCCGGTTTCAATAGATGCATATGAGTCTTTTACATTTACCTGACCAAGTCTGATAGATTTAACTTCAGTCCCCGTAAGTTCAATACCGCATTCATATTTTTCTTCAATAAAATAATCGTGAAATGCTTTTTTATTCTGAGAAATTATTTTAACATTTTCGCTCAATTTATTCACCGCTTTCTATAAGAAAATCAATTTGTCCGCTAAGTATATCCGCTCTTTTAACTTTAATTTTAATTTCATCTCCGATAGAGTAGATTTTTCCATATTTTTTTCCCGTGAGGGTAAACTCGCTCTGTGAGTATTCATAATAATCATCATCAAGGTCAGTCATAGTAATGAGTCCTTCTATGCCGAACTCGGTCTGTGCAAACATTCCAAACGATGTAACAGAAGATATTACAGCATCATATACGCACCCGATTTTATCCTGCATATACTCTGCTTTTTTGATATCTGCCATTTCTCTTTCTGCTTCCATTGCATTTATTTCACATTCAGAAGAAGATTTTGCGCTTTTTTTAACAAAAGATAAAAGGAATCTTTCTCTGTTTTTGCTTATTCCATAATTAAGATATTCTTTTAAAATTCTGTGCACTACCAGGTCGGGATATCTTCTTATGGGAGATGTAAAATGACAGTATTTATCAAAATTCAACCCAAAATGCCCCAGACACTCATGAGAATATTTTGCTTTCATCAAAGAACGGAGCATAAGTTTGGTAATAATTAGTTCTTTTGGCGAACCTTTTATTTTTTCAAGAAGATTTGCAAACGCTTTCGGACTGGGATTATCGAATTTAGTTCCAAGTGTAAATCCAAGTCTATGCAAAATATCAGAAAAATCTCTCATTTTTTCATCAGATGGTTTTTCGTGAATTCTGTAAACAGACGGAATATTTTCCTGTAGCATTTTTTCGGCCACACACACGTTTGCAAGGAGCATAAATTCTTCAATCAGAGAATGCGCGTCATCGCTTGAAACCTTAAATACATCAATCGGTTTCCCGTTTTCGTCAAGTTTAAAGCCGACTTCTTCAAGATTAAAATCAATACTGCCTTTTTCAAGTCTTTTTTCTTTGAGTTTTGTTTTTAACTCATTCATAGTTTTAATTGTTTCGGCTATTTCTTTATATTTTTGAATAGTTTTTCTGTCTTCCTCTATTATTTTTAATACCTCGTCATAAGTAAGACGGTATTTTGAATTTATAACAGATTCTTTAATATCATAACCCAAAATATTTGCATCGCTGTCAAGTTTAATTATAACAGAGAGTGTAAGTCTGTCAACGCCAGGATTTAAACTGCAAAGACCGTTTGAAAGATGTTTTGGAAGCATAGGAATAACTTTGCCGGGAAGATAAACACTTGTACCTCTTTTTCTCGCTTCATTGTCAAGAACAGAGTTTTCAGAAACGTAATAAGACACATCTGCAATATGAACACTCAAAACGTATCCGTCTTTAATCTTTTCGATACTGACCGCATCGTCAAAATCTTTTGCATCTTCCCCGTCAATCGTGAAGATGAGTTTATCTCTTAAATCAAGTCTTCCGTCTAATTCTTCTTCATAAACTCTGTCCCCGAATGAGAGTGCAGAGAGCATAACTTTTTCAGGAAACTCGTCGGTTAGCGAATAAGTTGCCATAATACCTTCAATATCAACGCCTTTTTCGCCTTCAAATCCCAGAACTTTCTCAATATATCCTTCGGGATTTTTACCGACAGAACTTTCCCACTTTGTAATTTTTACACATACCTTTTTGCCGTCTGCATCTTTAATGCAGTGTTTTTTAGGTATATAAATATCACTTGTAAAATTTTTAGAATCAGGTATGACAAACCCTGAGTTTTTAAGCAGTGTAAAAGTTCCTACAACGCTTTTTTCAGAGTGTTTTATTATTTTAACAATTTTTGCTTCACTGCATTTACCTGCATCTGTGCTGTGCTTTTTTAAACGCATGAGAACAGTATCCGAGTCAAAAGCAGATAGGGTATCGCCCGGATTTATAAAAAACTTTTCATCATCATCGGTTATAACAAAGCCGTATCTTTTACCTTTAGAATGAAAAACGCCTTTAATTAAATCGGAATTTTTAAGGCAAACATATCTGTTTTTATCATTTCTGTAAATTTTACCTTCGCTCTCAAGGTCAGATAAAATTTCAATAAGTTCATCTCTTTGTTCTTTTTTTACACCTAAAACAGCACTGATGTCTTTATATGTCATAGGTATATAATTTTCATCCTGTATGAAATAAAGTATCTTTTCTTTTCTCGTCATATTTCCTCACAAAAATTTTCTTAACTATAGTATAACATAAATTTTTAAAAATGATATAT
>JAZQDA010000086.1:0-6784 GCA_045546535.1 Clostridia bacterium
AGGTACGCCGAGGGCGAAGTTTGTCCATAGCATAAGGCATTACGATAAAAGAAAAGCATCGCACTTGCGATGCTTTTTACCTTTAATTATTTTCTTAATTGTTAATTTCTTGCCTTTTGCGTTCCGGGCGATTTTTACATCCCTCTTACCTTTCGAGGAGTAAAAGTGTCCAGTATGTTCCGTTGGAACCGCCCGAGTGATACCCTACACCAATGTGAGTAAACTCAGGATTTAAAATGTTCTGTCTGTGTGCGGGAGATGCCATCCAACTTTTTGCAACATCAGACGGAGTGCGGAAACCTGATGCAATATTTTCTGCAGCAGATAAATAATATATACCTGCACCGTCAAGTCGTTCAAACGGGCCCACACCAAAAATCGAAACGTGGTCTATATAGTCATACTCTGCCATATCCATACTGTGAGAAAGTGCAATAAGAGAAACATTTGGATCTGTTTCAAGTGCCGCAAGGCCTTCGTCAACTCTGTACTGGTTGAGTATTTTAATAAGTTCTGTGCTCATGGCATCACCGTTTTTGTTTATGTACGCAGGATTTTCGTCTATTATAGGAGTATATTCATTTTCATCTTTGCCCTCGTTTTTATTGTCTTCTTCGGGCTTATCTTCTTTTGGCTGTTCTTGTTCGTCAGGATTATTTGCAATATATTCTTTGGTTTTTATTATAACCAGTCTTTCTTCACTATCCCATTTAACATCTGCACCAACGGCTTCGCTCACTGCCCTTACGGGAACAAGTGTGCTTGAATTTGAAATAAAGGGTGCTGCGGGAAGTTCTTTAAGGTCGGTATTTACAAGCATTTTGTCAGAGCCAATGGTGAGAATTATTGTTTTTTCATCATTCATAGCATAAACTTTCTGAAGTGCTTCACTCCAGTTTACGTCCATCTTGAGTGCTTCAAAGATAACTCTGAAAGGTACCATTGTGCTGTCATTTACTATCATAGGAGAAACGGGGCTTTCAAGTTGTTTTCCGTCCAAAACAACGGTTATGTCGCCATCTGCTAATACCGGGACTATGCCGAGCGAGAGAATGAGTGCAATTATAACGCTTAATATTTTTTTCATCATTGCCTTATACTCCTTTTCATATGCTTTTTTTAATTATAGCACAAAAGCGAAACTTTGTCTATAAATTTTTTGTCCCAAATCGCCCTGTATTTAACTCTTGCAAAGAGGTGCGGGTTGTGATACAATAATGGTGTTATCATATAATAAAAGGAGATTTATATATATGGAAACAGGCGAAAACAACAAAAAGCGAAAAAAAGAACTGACTGCTGTCATCATTCTTGCATCTTTGATTCTCGTTGTCGCTGCAATTTTTGTCACTCAATATGCAATAGATACTGACAGAGAAGAACGCGGAATAAAAAATATGAGCGATGCGCTTGACAAAAAACTTTCTGATACATCTGACAAAGCAAAAGAAGTACGCTCAGAAATAAACAAAGAACTTGTCGGAACATACGAAACAAAAGGCGACCCGTCTTCCGATGATTTATCAGTAGCAATAGGTGCACTCACCCTTTCCCCCGACGGAAATGTAAGTATGCAAAGTTATGACGGAACTTTGAAAAAGGGTTGGTGGGCATCTTCAAAAAAAGGCGAAACCGAATTTGTTGCAATAGGTTTCGAGGGAAATTCTGCAGTAGACATGTATCAGGTGTATAAATCATATCTTATAGATATGAAAAGTGTTTACCAAGGAAAACTCGGCAAAGGTCCGCGTTTTGATACCGTCTTTGCTTTAAAGTCTGACAAAGGTCAAATGACAATCGAACTTTTCGGTGACGGGAAAGCAAAGGGCGAATTCATTGATACAAACGAAGAATCCGAAAATAACGGCCTTAAATATCTTATGAATGGCACATATTCTGTAAATTCTGATTTTATTGACATAACCTTAAACAGTGCTACCACGCATTTTATTATGTTTGACTACGGAGTGGAAGGCACTGATTCAGACTCAGGTATTGCTTCTGTCTTTTACGAGAAAATCCAGTAACTTTCATATTTCATCACAAAAGTTTAAATGTTTTAAATAATGCATAATCCTATTTAGAGGTGAAAAAATTGCTAAAAAAATCATGTGCTTTTGTGTTGGCTTTTCTACTTGTTTTTTCTTCTTTGGTTTGTGCCGACGCTCACGATCTGGAAGATTTTAAAATTGAAAATATAAACTTGCCGGAGGGGTTTTCGTGGTGCACCAGGGAAGATGCATCAAAAAACTTTTCGACTATGCTTTCCCAAGCGGGATTTTCCCACGAAAAATGGGTTGAAGACATTATGGAGCCTGAGTCTATCTATATCTGCGGACAGGACGCATCAGGCAACCAGATTAATATTACCGTAAAAAAACCCGAAGAGGATAAACGCGAAGGTATAGAAATACACAATCTTATGTATGACTATAACGTTATTGCGGAAAATTCAAGAGGCAGAGAAAAACTTATGGTTCAGTACCGCAATGTGCTCTCTGACGGCGGAATAGATAAAGAAGACATAATAAGAATAAGATGGTATGAAACAAAAGAGGACAGAGTTACCCCGTTTATAATGGGTCTTTATAAAGACGGAGAATCTTACATATGTCAGTACCGCACAATATATGCGGGAAATAATGTCAACTTTTCTTATGTTTCAAAAGATAAAATTGATGATAAAACAATTTCTGACCTTGACAAAATGGTGACAGAAATCGTTTTTGCCGAAAAAGTTGACTATTCACAGGCAAAACATGTTTACAGGCAAAATCAGAAAGTAAGGATTCCGACAGGGGAAAAATCTCTGCAGAAAAATTCTGACTATCTTCTAATTGTTGCTGCCATTTTTATCGTATCTGTTTTAGTCTTCTCAATTTATGAAACTACAAACAAATCAAGGAAAAGAAACAAAAGCAAAAAAGAAACTAAAGTCGGAAAGTACTAATGTTGAAAGGGTGGTAAAATATGGCAGTAATCAAATGCTCAAACTGTGAAAACGAAATTTTAGACACCGAAATTGTATGTCCCTATTGTGACTGTCCCGTAAGCACAACAAAAAAACATATTGAAGATATGAAAACCGCTTCCCCTCTTGATGGTGAAACTATTGTCACATCAAAAGCGGAAATTGAAAAAGAAATAGAAAATTACACCGCCAACAGCGACGAGCAGTATAATGACATTGAAAACGAGGAAATCGCGGAAGATAATGCGGATATTTCATCAGACGAAAGTGAGCCTGAGCCCGTATCTGAACCTGAAGAGCATAATGTTTCTGATATTACAATGAAAATTTCAGGTGAGGACATTCAATCTGACACTCTCCGCCGCTCTCTTGAAGAAAGAAAAGCACAAAGAGAGAAAAAAAGCGGAAAAAAAGACAAAAAAATTATAATTCTTGTTACAACAATCATCGGAATTTTCCTTGTTATTTATCTTTTGGTAAGTGTGTTTTCGAAGATTATGGGCGAAGGTCTTTTTGAAGACGAAAAACCAAATAAGAAAGCAAACAAAGAAATTTCTTCTTCTGCCGAAATGCAAGAACTCGGTTTCGATTTCCGTTCACACACTCTCACTATAATCGACGAAGCAATTGTTATGACCGATTATCAGCCAAAAGCGGTCAAACCTTGGAAAGACTACAAAAAAGATGTTACCAACCTTACAATTGCAGACGGCATTGAAACTATCGCAGCACATGCGTTTGATGACCTCTCGTCGCTGCGCCATGTAACCTTGGCATCATCTGTGAAGACTCTGGGCGATTCTGCATTTTATGCATGTACTAAACTTGAAAAACTTGTTTTCGATACCCAAAAATCTGAACTTAAAAGCGTAGGCAATTACACATTTACAGATTGTTCCTCGTTAAAGAGTGTAACTTTCCCTGAAACCCTAATCCGCATAGGCGAAGGTGCTTTCAAAAGTTGTAAAAGCCTTGAAAAAGTCGTAATTCCCGATTCCTGCGAAGAAATCGGTGCAGATGCATTTCTTGGGTGCCATAATGTTGTTATTGTGTGTTCTAAAGATTCCCATGCTTTCCAGTACGCAAAAGAAAACGGAATAACAGTTGAACTTACAGACAGTGAAAATGAAACAAATGTTTCAAATGAAGAGCCGTCAGATAAGCCCACTGCTAAGCCGAACAAACCCGCAGAAGAAAAACCCTCATCAAATCCTGAACCCAAACCTGAGCCAAAACCAGAGCCAAAACCAGAGCCGCAGCCCGAACCTGAGCCGGAGCCTGAAAAAGAAAAAACAAACGAAGAAAAAATCGCTGATTTGATGAACAAACTTCCAAACGCAAAAACTCAGGAAGAAAGCGACGCAATACTTGCAGAAATTGATAAATTGTTACAATAAAAAAATACAATAAAAAATGTCATAGTCTTTACGGCTATGACATTTTTTATGCAAATGAATTTACATGTGTAAATATTTTTCAATTTCAGACGGGTGAGAGACAAGTGCATCTGCACCAAACCGGATAAGTTCTTCCTTTTCCCTTGTTCCCCATAAAACGCCTATTGTAAAGATTTTTGCATTTTTCCCCGTTTCCATATCGACACCCGTGTCGCCTATATAAAGGCACTCGTCACTCTTGAGACAATTTTCTTTCAAAATAAACTCCACGCCTTCTGTTGAGGGTTTTAGTTTGAATTTATCACTTGCCCCGTATGTAATGTCAACAAGACCCGGCAAAAATTCATCTGTTGCCGCATTGGCTGCTTTATCAGGCTTGTTTGTAAGGGCAAAAATATCTATGCCCTTTTCTTTTAAAGAAATTAAAAGTTTTGTTATTCCGTCATATACTGTTGTTTTATATGACGCATCTTTTTCATATTCACCAAAATAAAACGAGTGAAACTTTTCAAAATCTCTTTCAACATCTGCTCCCGCTTCTCTCATTGTCCGTTCAATGAGTTTTTTTGAGCCGTTGCCTGAAAAGTATTTGAATTTTTCAGTTTCAACACTGCCAAAGCCGAAATGACCGAGTGTTTTGTTGCAGTAATACGCAATCGTTTCAAGAGTGTCAAGAAGAGTTCCGTCAAGGTCAAATATACACGCTTTTATCATTCGTGCACCTCTTTTTGTGAGATTTCAGAAAGGATTTGTTTTAATTCTTCTTTATCGAACTGATATTTTTCAGAGCAGAACTGACAACCGAGTTCTGCAAAGCCTTCTTTTTCCAAAATATCTGTAAGTTCGTCTTTACCGATAGACGCAAGTACCTTCCTCACTCGCTCTCTTGAACAGTTGCATTTGTACTCGACATCTGATTTTTCAGTAAAGTGAAAATTGATGCCTGAAAGGGCAATTGAAAGAATGTCTTCAATAGACTTTCCTTCTTCAAGCATATCGGTAATGCTCTTTATATTTTTTATATTTTCTTCGAGTTTGTCAATTGTTTCATCGAGAGCATCAGGCATAACCTGAATAAGTATCCCCCCTGCATTTTTGACAGACAAATCGCGGTCAACAAGCACACCTACGCCGACAACTGATGCAACCTGCTCTGAAATGGCAAAATATTTTGCCAAATCGTCACCAACCTCGCCCGACACAAGCGGAATTTTTCCAATGTATGGCTCTTTGAGTCCAAGGTCTGTAATAACGGTTAAAAATCCATCTTTGCCAATGGCAGAGCCAACATCGAGTTTTCCGTCTTCTCTGAGGGGAATGTCAACACCAGGATTATCAACATAGCCTTTAATCTTTAGATCAGGTCCCGATACCGCAAGTACCCTTCCAAGCGGTCCTCCGCCTGTCATCTGAAGTGTTACAAGGTCTTTTTCGCCTTTAAGCATTGCTCCCATCATTGCTGATGCACAAAGCACTCTTCCAAGTGCCGCTGTTGCAACGGGAGAAGTGCTGTGAAAATTTCTTGCAGTATCAACCGAGGCTTTGCAAAAACAACCAAAAGCCCTGACAGAGCCGTCTTCGGTTACTGCTCTCACTAAATAGTCATTCATTTTATCACCTTGTTTCTAAAAATGAAAAAGGCAAAATCATTTGCCTTTTTCGTTTTTATAGAATTTAAACTAAACTTTTAAGAAAGGTCCTGAACATAAATAGTTCTTACTTCATCGTCAGTTTTTGATTCTTCTTTTTTGCCGCCTGAGTTTCTCATCTCAAGGAAAGTACGTGCTACTTGCGGGAAAAGAGCGTAACTGAGTACATCTTCTTCGCTCTTTATAAGATCCCCTGCTTCTTCTTTATATTTTTTAAGTTCGGGCTCTAAGAGGTCAGCAGGTCTTACAGTTATAACCTCGTCATCGCCTATCGCTTTCTTTCTTACCTCTTCATTAACTTCAGCAGGAAGATTGCCGTATTCACCTCTTAAGAGTCCTTTTGACTCTTTGGTAATCATTTTATATCTTTCGCCTGAAAGTACATTGAGTACCGCCTGAGTGCCGACAATCTGACTTGTAGGTGTTACAAGCGGAGGGTATCCGCAGTCTTTACGAACTCTTGGAACTTCAGCAAGAACTTCATAGTACTTATCCTCAGCGTTTTGTTGTTTAAGCTGAGAAATCAGGTTTGAAAGCATACCACCAGGTACCTGATATAAAAGTGCATTAGGGTCAACACTTAATACCTTAGGATCGAGAATACCGTCAGCCTTAAGCTTATCAGCAATGCCTCTGAAATACTCAGCAGCTTTTGAAAGCTTTTGGAGATCAAGACCTGTATCTCTTTCTGTTCCTTGTAAAGTTGCAACCATAGCCTCTGTTGACGGATTTGATGTACCGTTTGCAAGAGGTGAAAGTGCGCAGTC
>JAZQDA010000087.1:0-3051 GCA_045546535.1 Clostridia bacterium
GTAAAAAGTCATAGGGTGTTTTTGTGTGATTATTAAATAATAATTGCCCGTTATCTTTTAAAACTATTGACCGTATTTATTGTATGTTGTTCAAATACTCTTTTAATTTTTTGCGTTCTTTCTTTACGGCAAGATATGAAATTGTGATTATAATTATAGATATCAGCGTAGCAACTAATACTACAGTAATAATAATATTTCTGGTTGTTTTTAAGTTTGCGATTTTGTCGGCTTGTGTGTTTACAAGATTAAGATTAGATATCCCTGCTATTCTTGCATTATACTTAATAGTTTCTGGCTTCTGGTCAGTAATTATACTGATTGTAAATTCTTCATTAGGGTTAAGGAAAAAGTCAGAAAAAATCAGTTGAGAATTAATAATGCTAGACTTATTCAGTATTTCATCCCATATGTCTTTATTGTCAGCCTTAATTAAACTTGCTTTGATAATTTGATTGCCGCCTTTAATATCAATAGAAAACTCACTCTTAAAATCGTCATTATTTATAGCGTAGTCTCCAGTATTTTTTATAGTAATATTAGCAACATAAGGGTTTTTAATTTCTGTGTCCTTATATATGATTTTAAAGTCTTTGTCATTAGTATTTATTGAAACCAAATTATGTACGTAATTTAGAGTGCAAGTCAATTCTTTTTGTGGTATATTTTTTGCAATAATGGGACTGGAAGGTAAAAACCAACTTAACCCCCAACTAATAATTGCACCAACAACTGCCCAGATAATACTAGAAATTAGGTAATGATTTTTCATCCAAAGTATCAATTTTTTCATATATTACTTCCTTCGTAATTTTTGTATCATTTTGACACGTATCAAAATATTCCATAATACATATTTGTTGTATATATTATACTACTTGCATTTTTCACTGTCAATGAAATTGGACTCCCACCCTTGCAGGATGTAACAAAGACATCAGTTAGTGAAAGGGGAAATAATAACCCATTCACCAAAAGTATGTGTTTTAAAATAAGCGAGCCCCGATTCAATCGGGGCCCGCCGTTAAATTAAAATTCCGCCGTTTTCATAATTTCGCCTACATATATTTAATGCAAGAGTAATTATAGTGTAGTCAATTAAAACTTAAAAATCAAGTAATGTTTTTGGGTTACTGAACATTAATGATTGTAATGTCGGTTGAGTCTGCTTTTTTACTTTCTTCTCCTACCGCAGTTACAAATATTGCTTCTTCCTTGAATGATAAGTAACCGTCTTTATCATTCTGCAAAGAGAAATAATCTCTTTTTCCTGTTATGGGGTTGGTTTTGAACTTATCAACAAATCTAATACCAATTAAATGTTCCATACCTGCAACATCTAATTTGTATAGGTCTTCTAAAACCTGCGGGATGTTTGTTGCGGAGTTTTCTGTAAGAACAACAACAATTGCGGGATACTCCTCGTTGTTAATAGCAAACTTTATAACCTCGGCTTCTGCTACACAAGGATGTTCCAAAACCTTTTCTTCTATGTCATACATAGGATAGTTGATGCCACCATATATGAAACAATCGGTACCTCTGCCGTATATGCGGTAATGTCCGTTGTCAAAGCGCTCGGCTACATCTCCCGTATTAATCCAACCGTCATTGGTAAATAAGAGTTTTGTTTTTTCTTCGTCAAGATAGCCCGCAGTAGCACAAGGGGTTTTCTTCTGCAAAATACCTCTGCGATTGTTAGGTAACACTTCGCCTGTTTTTTCGTCTACTATGCGATATTCAACGCCTGGAACGGGAGAAACAGTTACATCATCTCCTGTTGAGGTTTTGTCTGAAATAGCAGACATACTGCCTGTTTCGGTCATACCATATCCATTCAAAATATATTGAATACCTAATCGCTTGGCAGTTTTGCGGAACTTTGCCATTTGTGCAGGCATTATTGCCTCTCCACCAATAAAGATATATTTCAAATGGTTAAGAGCATTATCGGGCAATCCTGCACTTTCAAGTGTCGCAACGTGACTCGGTGCAACCAATGTGATAGTTGCTTTTGAATCAACCAAATCTTTTGCGAAAGCAAAGCGGTCATATTTGGGTTTATAAGACAAGGTCATTCCAGAGAAAAGACCTGCATGGATTCCGTGTACGGCACCTGTTGCATAAAACATCGGGATAAATACTGTTTGCTTGTCGCCAGGTTGGAAATCAAACCACAAGTTATCATATATTTGTGCCATTTTGGTAAAACCATCAGCATAAAGTTTTACATCTTTGGGAGTTTGGCTTGTAGTAGCACCCGTTAAGAAATATGCAGCAATCTTTCCTTCTTCATAAGGAAATTCTATATTCTCTTTAATTCGTTTTCCGAGTTTTTCAAACTCTGCCATACGGATAAATCGCATATCACTTGGCATATACTTTTTATCTTCTATGTATTGGTCAAGAAAATCTTTCTTCGGGATAACACCCTTTGCTTTACCAATTGCCTTTACTATAGGATTCATATGGTCGGTTATAGAAACGATAATTACATTTTTAACTCCTGCATTGTGCAAGCGCTTAATAAATTCCTCGTTAAGAAAACCATCAAAAATAACAACCGTTGTGCAACCAATGTCTTTTGTGTATTTTTCGGTATAAGCAAACAAGAATCCTGGTCCTGTCATATTGACAATTTTGTTTGCATCAATTGCACCGTAGAAAGCACTTACAGAAGAAACAATTGATGGAGCAGAAATTGTAATAGGTTTCTCCTCTTTACCATCCAACTGCAAAAATGCCTTTTTGCAGTTTTCAAACATCTGAAAAGTTTCCTTATAGGTGAACTTGTTGCCATAGTATTCTTGGGCAATTCCATTCATATTGTCTTTGTTTCTAATTTTCAAATCTTCTACAATCCGTCTATGCGGATTGCTAATAGTTTTTTCCATTCTTTCCAAAGCCCCCTATTTAATAAAAAAGTGCGCCCCGAAGGGCGCACCGAAAAATGCTTCCCTCAATGTTGCTACACATCTGCACAAAGTCAGGGAGAGAGAATACATTTTTACCAAATAGTATTCCCCCAACTTGTGCCTATTCAGATGTGTA
>JAZQDA010000088.1:0-3171 GCA_045546535.1 Clostridia bacterium
AGGTCATTCAGCATAAAATCACGCGGCTTTATGTGGAGCGAAACACAGAGGAGTGCATCGAAACCCTTATACAAGACAAACTGCGCGAACAAGGGTACACATCTTGTGTGATTGAGGAAGTTTACTCCACCGAGCCGAAAGACCGCCGCATTATGAGTGCAGAGGGCGATATTAAGGCGAAAATAATTTTTCCGCAATATGGAATGTACGCGCAGAGTAGTGATGTTGGCAAAGCTCTTATGAACTTCTATGGATATACCTACACGGAAACTGTGCTTCACGATGATGCTCCCGATAGTCTTGCGCTTTTCGCCAAGCGTTTTATTATGGGTGCAAGGAGAAAAAGCGGCACAATTTCCGTGCTTCACCTATAATTTTGTGCAAAATTTACAAAAATTTCATAAAAATCGTTGACAAATCGAAAAGTGCGTGCTATAATGAGAAAAAATACCGAAGTCGGAGAACGGAATGGTTAAGATTATAGATTGCCCTTGTTGTAATGGGGGAAAACTGAAAATTGATATAGCGAATGGTTATCAAATTATTACTGACGGCAAATTGAGAAAATTGCCTTGCAAGACATTTTGTAAAACTTGCAACCGAGATGTGAAATATATCGTAGTACGAGAAGAAGATTACGAAAAAACACTTGCTTGGGTACATGAGGACTAATAATTTAATATCGCCGTTCGGAGAACACAAAGCGATTTAAGGTACGGAGTGCCTATTCCTTTTTACAAGGGGATAGTAGCACTCCTTTACTTTTTTAACGAGTGAGGGATTATGGCAGAACTTAAAAAGATACCGAAATTCGACTTTAAGGGAATAAAGCGAATTACAATACCAAAACTTGATAGCGACTTTACCGCGATTAATGGGTATGGTTGGGATATTATCAAAAAGTATCTGCCGAGCATACTATCAACTCACAAAGAAAACGCGAGAAAGATTGACTATCTTTACGATTTCAAGTTGGGTGTGCAAGACATTCTCAAAAAGACAAGAAAGCACAAAGTAGATAGCAAAAATAACAATATCGAGATAGAAAACCACGCAACTCGGCAAGTTGAGTTCAAGGTCGGATTTATTTGCGGAGAGCCGAGAGATTACACGCACAAGTCCGATAGTGATAGTGATGATTTGCTTTATCTTATGCGCTACTTTTCGGATTGCAACTTTTTCTCCAAAGATGCCGACTTAAAGGATTGGATTTACACTTGCGGAATTGGCGTTACAAAAACCACGCCGAGGACGGACATTATAACAAGCGGTGAGATTGATGTTCTAACGCAAAAGCCAAAAATCCGTTACAAAACCGCGCAAGAGGGATTTAATGTTGACTTTGAAGCACCTTTCAAGTTCAATGTGAAAGACCCTCGATCAAACTTTGTTGTTTATTCAAGCGGTGATGATGTTGAGGACTTGATGTGCGTTTCGTATGTTGATGTTGACATTAGCACCGATAATGATGCGCAACCGAATATTGTAAAACAACTGCTTATTGAAACGAGATACGCTTATTTCAAGTTCAAAGCGGATAACACATTTTCCACTTTCTATTGGAATGATGATGAAGTAGAGGTTGTGCCGAAAGACTTGCACTATCTTCCGCTTATCGAATTTGCCGTTGATAAAGACCGAATTGGAATTATTGAGAAAAACAAGAGCGCGTTCAACACAATCAATCTTTTCCGTTCTTCGGTAAATGATATGGTTGTGGATAACGCAAACTCCATACTCGTTTTCAAGAATGTTGATGTTGACGGTGACACAATCCGCGAGATGATTGAGGCAGGAGCAGTTGTAATTAAAGACGGACAAAATGGCGCGACTTCTGCGATTGCAGGATTTGATAGTGTTACCATTGAAATTCCGTTTGACAAAATGGCGACTTATATCGACCAAGTGATGCAAAACGCTTACGATATTGCTGGTGTTCCGTTGGCAAGTGGGCAAGTCACAAGCGGTGGCGACACAGGACAGGCGAGATTGCTTGGAGGCGGTTGGAATAACGCTTATATAATCGTTCACAAAGAGATTACAAAACTATTGGAATATGACTATAAGCAACTCAAACTTATTTTAACACTTTGCCGACAAGTCCCGAAGTGCAAATTGAATGAACTTTACGCAAGCCAAGTTGATATTCACTATCGTGTAAATCAAAACGATAACTTGCAAGTTAAGGCGCAATCTATGAAGTATCTTTACGATATGAATATGCCCCTTGAATTTATCTTAAAGGTCGGCGGTCTTTCCAACGATATTAAGACCGATAGCCGACAATGGCAAGAGAACATTGACAAGGCAAACGCTTTGCAAGCCGAAATGGAAAAGGCAAAGCAGAGTTCCGCCGAGGAAATAACGGTTGACGAAACAAATAATAACTCGCAAGAGTGATTATAGGGGGATAGAGAAAATCCCGACTAAATAAAGAGCAAAAAATGGCGGTGTACCGCCCGACAGAGAAAGTCGAAAACGAGCAAGGAGAAAAATTATGGAAACCAACGCACAGACGAACACAAATGTAGAAACTCCCGATAACACCGATTACAAGGCACTCTATGAGCAGACCTTGAAGCGTGCCGAAACCGCCGAGGCAGAGGCAAGCAAGCAAAAGGGTTTGAAGGACAACTACGCAAAGGAAAACGCCGAGTACAAGAGAAAAGCAGAAGCCCAAATGACCGACGATGAAAAAAAGGCAAAAGAGTGGCAAGAACTTCTTGACGGAAAGGCAAACCTTGAAGCCGAGGTCGCCCAACTCAAACTTGAAAAAGAGTTTGTGGCAAACGGCTTTTCTGCGGAAGAAACCGAGAAACTTATCAATGGAAAATTCGCAGTAAAAGATATTGCGGATATTATCAAGGCGCGTTGTGAAGAAGCCGTGAAGTCCGCAAAGGCAGAGGCAACAAAGTCCTCTACCGCCGAAACTTTGCTTGGCAATGGTAGCGCAAAGGGAGATGTCAAGAGCGACTTCCAAAAGCACCAAGAGAGCAAGCAAAAATCCGAAACCATTGTAAAACTTTAAAAAAGGAGAATTAAAAAATGCTCAACAGACCTAATTGGCTCGGTAGTGAAGTTGGTATGGTACTTAAAACCGCCACGATTTCCTCTACTTCGGGCGCAACTGTGACCGAGAACGGTCGCACCATCATCAAGTCGGGTACTCTT
>JAZQDA010000089.1:0-4590 GCA_045546535.1 Clostridia bacterium
TTTCCCACCAGAACCTAAATCTGGCGCGTCTGCCAGTTCCGCCACGCCCGCATACTTTATATTTAATACTTACAAAGTATAGCATATTTAATTATATGTGTCAATGATTTTAGAAAAGAAAAAAACGGTGCTATATGCACCGTTTTTGAAATCAAAAGAATCTTAAAGAATTTTATATCAGTTAAATTATCATTTATATTTATCTCAAAATATATCACACCGATAATTTTTTTGATATCTGCTAAATACTATCTGAATCTTTTGATTACAATAGTATTATACTCACTGTCTTTTAATTTATACATTCTTTTTTCTGATAATAGCAAACTCTCCAACAGGATTTTCAATTTTCATTTTTACTATCATTTGCGGATGAGGAGCAACATCTATCAGTTCATCATTTTCATCAGCAATAAATTCAGGAGTAAAAGCAAATGATTTTTTGCCGGGTGATAGAACTTCAAGTTCTTCGCCTTTAAAAAATCTATTACGCTGTTCGCATATTGCTATTTTTGTTTCGGGGTCATAACTTAAAATTACTGCTGCGATTGTATAATCCTGAATATAGGTATTGCTTGTATAGAGTTGGTTATTTTCATCAGGCTTATTATAATAAAAACCTGTTGTATACTCTCTGTGACTGACTTTTTCGAGTTCTTCTAAAATATACGGGTCAATTTTAAAATCGTCACCCGCTTCAAAATAAGCATCTATAGCCATACGATATGCACCAACAACCGTTGCAACATAGAGTTCATTTTTCACTCTGCCCTCAATTTTAAAACTGTTTATTCCTGCTTTTATGAGGTCGGGAATATACGACACCATACATAAATCTTTTGAATTATAGAGAAAAGTTCCCCTGTCATTTTCAAAGACGGGCATATATTCACCAGGGCGTTTTTCTTCCATAAGATAATATTTCCATCTGCAAGGGTGTGAACAAGCACCTTTATTTGCATCGCGATGTGTAAGATAATTGCTCAAAAGACATCTGCCGCTGTACGAAACGCACATAGCGCCATGAACAAAACATTCAAGTTCTTCATCAGGGTTTATATGTTCTCTTATCTCCCCTATTTCCTTAAATGATAAATCTCTTGCAAGAATTACTCTTTTAGCACCAAGTGAATACCACGTTTTAGCACTCATATAGTTTGTGTTATTTGCCTGAGTGCTTATATGTATGTCAAGATTTGGTGCTACTTCTTTTACAATTGAAAAAAGGCCTAAATCTGAAACAATAATAGCATCAGCACCAAGAGAGTCAACTTCTCTGACAAACTCAGGAAAACCCTTTAAATCGTCATTATGAGGTATAATATTTGCAGTTATATAAACTTTTTTACCTCTTTTATGAGCGTATTCAATACCCTCTTTAATTTCGTCAAGCGTAAAATTTTTGGCAGCGACTCTTAAAGAAAATTCTTCACCACCAATATACACCGCATCAGCACCATATTCAATAGCATATTTTAATTTTGTAAGACTCCCTGCAGGAGCGAGAAGTTCGCAATTTTTGTTCATTTGTATTCCCCTTTCAGTCTGAAAGTTTAACTGAAACGCTTACCCCGTCGCCTATTGGGATTATAGAAGTTTCAAGTTTTTTGTGCGTAGATATGTATGAAAGAAATTCACGAATGTTTGTAATTATAGTGTTTTGTTTTCTGGGTGCAAGTTCATCATTTGATATCATTCCTTTATACAGAATATTATCACATATTATAAGTCCCCCAACATTTACAAGCGGAAAAAGTGTGTCAAAATAATATCTGTACATGGATTTGTTTGCATCCATAAAAATAACATCATATTTACCGTCAAGTTTTTTTACATTTTCAAAAGCATCACCGAAGATGACTTTGATTTTATTTTCTTTTCCTGCTTTTCGGATATTAGAAATTGCTATATCATAATAATCTTTTTCGCGTTCAAAAGTAATTATTTTGCCTTCATTTTTTACATAATCAGAGAAAAACAAAGACGAATACCCTATAGCAGTACCGAGTTCCACAATATTTTCAGGTGAGACTATTTTCAAAAGCGTACCAAGAAAACATCTCACTTCTTTTTGTATGATTGGCACATTGTTTTCATGTGCATAGTCTTCCATTTCTTTTAAAATCCCTGTTGTATCAGGAAGTGTTTTAGAAAGATAATCCACTATATGATTATAGTTTATGTTGTCAGTCATTTTTCTCTCCTCCTTGTGCGTATCTAACAATTTGTTCAGGTGTGTCTCCGTTTATAATGGTCTGTGAAAGTATCGCACTTGTTTTCATTCGGGTGTGTGTATCATAAAAGGGTATCATAAGTGCAACATCTGCATCTAAACTAAGTTTTAGCGTATATATTGTCTGGTTAATTCCTGCACTTTGAAATTCGTGCTCAAAATCTGTCTGTACAAAGCCTCTTTGCACCATAACAAACTTGAGTACTGGCCCTTTCCCTGTAAAATACATATTTTTAACAAAATCTCCCAGGTGGACTTTGACAGGCATCTCATCCTGTTCACTAAGCCTTTTTGATACAAGAAGCGAAACTTCAGATTTGATTTTGTTTGCAGTGTTATAATCTATATTTATAGAGCCAATCATACCATTATCAAGATAATTTACAGTAACAATATCCTGATTTTTATTTGAATATTTTTCTATAACTTCGCTTATCGCAGAATTTAGTATTTCAAACATATTAGTTTCTGCATAAGAATGAAGAACTTCTGCTCCTCTTGGTAAAATAACCTTTGCTATATATCTGTTTAAAAAAAATGAAACTAAAGAGATTAAAATCAGAAATATTACTACATATTTTAAAATTTTCATGTACTATACACCCATTATAATTTTATGAGTACATGGTTTAATATATAATCAATCCTCAATCCATACATCTGCACCAAGTGCTCTGAGTTTTTGGTCAAGGTTTTCATATCCGCGTTTAAGATACTCAGCATTGTTTATTACAGTCTTACCCTTTGCGGTAAGTCCTGCAATTATAAGTGCTGCACTTGCTCTAAGGTCAGTGGCGTTAACTTCTGCACCAACTAATGATGGTTTGCCTTTTATCACTGCAACTCTGCCGTCAACCTTAATATCTGCATTCATTCTTATGAGTTCGGGAACATACATAAATCTGTTTTCAAACACTGTTTCTGTTATTACAGATGTTCCTTCTACGCAAGATAGCATCGCAGCAATTTGAGACTGCATATCAGTTGGGAAACCTGGAAAAGGTAAAGTTTTTATTGTTGTACATTTTTTAATTTTAGAAGATGAAACACCTATCTCATCTGCAAATTCAACGCATTTTGCGCCAATTTCTGTAAGTTTAGATGTTACCGACGAAAGGTGCGGTGCAACAACATTTTTTAATTTAATATTTCCGCCTGTTGCACTGGCTGCCACCATTAAAGTTCCTGCTTCAATGCGGTCAGGAATTATGGTATGTGATATGCCCCTTAACTTATCAACACCTTGAATTTCAATAGTATCGGTCCCGCCGCCCTTAATTGAGGCACCGCATGAATTTAAAAAGTTACATAAATCTTCAATTTCAGGTTCTGAAGCACAGTTCTCAATTACAGTTATTCCTTTTGCCAATACTGATGCAAGTATTATGTTTTGCGTCGCTCCAACTGACGGAAAATCAAGATAAATTCTTGTGCCGTCCAGTTTTTTCGCGCTTATATATACGTATCCATCTTTTATATAATGTTCGCAACCCAGAAGAGTAAAACCTTTCAAATGCAGGTCAACAGGTCTGGTACCTATAGTGCAACCGCCAGGAAGGGCAATTTGCGCTGATTTAAATCGTGAAATCAAAGGACCTGCAACAATAAACGAGGCTCTTATCTTTCCGGTAAGTTCGTATGGAAGACTATTCGGCTGTGCATTGGAAGAATCAACTGTAACTGAATTTGTTGAACGTGAAACTGTGCACCCTAAAACCTTAAGTATTTCACACATAATATCGATATCGCTTATATCAGGTACGTTTTTAAGTTCAGTAATTCCACAGCATAGTATTGTTGCTGAAAGTATAGGAAGTGCTGAATTTTTTGAACCAGAAATGTTGATAGTTCCATTGAGTTCTTTTCTTGAATTAACTATAAATTTTGACAACTTTAATCACCAATACCTTAAAAGATATTAAAAGTATTGGATTTTAAACTAAATTTATACTAATTAATATTAAGTTATTTTTTTCTTTTTAAAAAACGATGAGTGAAAGAATATATGATATACCCAACTAATCCGCCTGTCAAGTCAATTAAAACATCATAAACCCTACACGCTCTGCCCGGAACAAAAAACTGATGTAATTCATCTGAAATAGCATATATAAACGTAAATAAAACTGCATATGACACTTTTTTCAGCGAATAATCAAAAGATTTAATTGTTAGGCAGTAAAGTACACACAGAACTGCAAATTCAGTTAAATGCGCCGTTTTTCTTATTATAACTTCAAATGTTGATAAAATCTTATCACTTGGATTATTAAAAAATAATCTGGCGATGAATTCTGTCAAAGACATACTATCTGCTGAAGAATCTATCGCAGTTTTTGCTGAAAATAAATATATAA